>NZ_CP043056.1:4950000-5132500 GCF_008121535.1 Dolichospermum sp. UHCC 0315A | reverse complement strand
ACTGGGGTATCTAATCCCATTCGCTCCCCTAGCTTTCGTCCCTCAGTGTCAGTTTTGGCCTAGCAGAGCGCCTTCGCCACCGGTGTTCTTCCTGATATCTACGCATTTCACCGCTACACCAGGAATTCCCTCTGCCCCGACCATACTCTAGCTTTGTAGTTTCCACTGCTTTTATCTGGTTAAGCCAGACTCTTTAACAGCAGACAAACAATGCCACCTGCGGACCCTTTACGCCCAATCATTCCGGATAACGCTTGCATCCTCCGTATTACCGCGGCTGCTGGCACGGAGTTAGCCGATGCTTATTCCTCAGGTACCGTCATTTTTTTCTTCCCTGAGAAAAGAGGTTTACAACCCAAGAGCCTTCCTCCCTCACGCGGTATTGCTCCGTCAGGCTTTCGCCCATTGCGGAAAATTCCCCACTGCTGCCTCCCGTAGGAGTCTGGGCCGTGTCTCAGTCCCAGTGTGGCTGATCATCCTCTCAGACCAGCTACTGATCGTCGCCTTGGTAGGCTCTTACCCCACCAACTAGCTAATCAGACGCAAGCTCTTCTTCAGGCAGCAAGCCTTTCACCTCTCGGCACATTCGGTATTAGCCACCGTTTCCAGTGGTTGTCCCCAACCTGAAGGTAGATTCTTACGCGTTACTCACCCGTCCGCCACTAAATCCCGAAAGATTCCGTTCGACTTGCATGTGTTAAGCATACCGCCAGCGTTCATCCTGAGCCAGGATCAAACTCTCCATTTTGTTTTTTTCGAGTTTGTCGGCTCCGAAATTAGTTAAAATCTCGAATCCTCTTTAAATTATCTTCACGACGAGGATTGGTTTAATCTATTCTTTCAAAGTATTATTTTTTCTCGGTTCAGTTACCGTGAGTTGTTTCTCTCTTCGGCACTTGTCTAATATAGCAATCCTTTCTTTTCTTGTCAAGGGGGTTGGGAAAATATTTTTTTTAGGCAATACCTTAGCCAATTTACGAGGGTGAAACAATGATAGTAGTCTGTCAATCCAAAAATGACGGGTAAAGGCAAGCAGGGGGAGAAGAGGGGCAGGGGGAGTAGGGGAGGGAAAAACAGAAGTTTTTTCCGATCATTTATTGCGTATTTACAGGTATATCTAATACTACCCTAAATCTATTAAGTAGGTTGGCGTTAAAAATTATTGTCGTTATGGCAAGGAAACAGGAAAGAGGCACTCATGCAAGAGTGAAGAAGTTTTGGGCGATTTTACTTTTCTTGACACATTTTGGTTTTTCTCAGCCCACTTACTTAAAAATTGCCGGTTTGAGTGAAAATGATCTATGATGATGGCGGGCAAGACTTGTACTGAGCTTGTCGATAGCGCAGCGTGGCGTTAGCCATAGTATGCCCACCCCACAAGAGTTGAATTTTAACGTTCTATTGCCTCATTAATCCACTGTTGCAATGTATTGACTACTTCCTCAATGATAATTTCTTGAGATTCACGATTTGCGCGTTTGACTACTTCGACTTTACCATTTGTAATCGCTCGTCCGGTGACTATTCTAAAGGGAATCCCGATTAAATCTGCATCTTTGAATTTAACACCTGCCCGTTCATCTCTATCATCTAACAAAGTTTCTACACCTGAAGAGTTGAGTTCTGTGTAGAGTTTTTCGGCAATTTCGATTTGTTGGGCATCTTTGATGTTAGGAATTGTGACAATAGCGTGATATGGTGCGATCGCTACTGGCCAAATTATGCCATCTTTATCATAGGATTGTTCTACGGCTGATTGTGCTAAACGTGACACGCCAACACCATAACAACCCATAACTAAAGGCTTTTCTTCCCCTTGTTCGTTGGTATAAGTTGCACCCATAGCTTGGGAGTATTTTGTCCCCAGTTGGAAGATGTGACCAGCTTCGATACCTCTAGCTGTTTGTAGGGTTTGGGTTGGGTCATGCAGGGAGCGATCGCCTAATTTTGCTTTATGAATATCTACGGCTATAGCAGGTAATTTAAATTGCTCATTCCAATTTGCACCAACTACGTGAAAACCGCTTTCATTTGCACCAGTAACAAAATTCTTTAACTCCACCGCAGTTTGATCTACCAACCGCACAAATTGAGAATTTACCTGTTTACTTCCCGCAATATAATCATCAGCAATGTCTGGTGCGATATAACCTAAAGGTAAAGATTTAGCTTTCCACGTTTCTTGGGCTTCGGCATTGGGTACAGTTAAAGTCAGAATAGTTTTAGCACCAAATTGAGGAGCTAATTTAGTTAATTCATTTTGTAATTTGACTTCATTAATTTCCTGATCTCCGCGAATATTGATTAACACCAAAACTGTTAACCCGTTATCATATACAGTTTGATATAAAACGTTTTTGACAATTTGAGTTGGAGAACATTTCAAGAAATTACAAAGTTTTTCAATTGTATCAATTCCCGGAGTTTCCCGTTTTTCGTAAGTTGTAAAAGGTGAAGTTTCCGCTTCCGCTACTAAAGAAACTGCTTTTTCTACGTTAGCCGCATATTTACCATCTTCAGTATAGAGAACCTCATCTTCTCCCGCATCTGCTAACACCATAAATTCTGTCGAACCAGAACCACCAATAGCCCCAGAATCAGCTTCCACAGCCCGAAAAGCCAAACCAGAACGCCGCAACATATTACTGTAAGCAGTGTACATTTCCTGGTAAGTTTTTTTCAAACTTTCTTCATCAGCATGAAAAGAATAACCATCTTTCATGATAAATTCTCGTCCGCGCATTAAACCAAACCGGGGACGAATTTCATCACGAAACTTAGTTTGAATTTGATATAAATGTACAGGTAATTGACGATAGGAACGAATCATATCACGGGCAACAGTAGTAATTACTTCTTCGTGAGTTGGGCCAAGTCCTAATTGTTGTTCCCTTCTATCAACGAGAGAAAACATGATTCCCTCAGCTTTAGTATAGGTGTCCCAGCGTCCCGACTCCTGCCATAATTCAGAAGGTTGTAACTGCGGTAATAAACATTCTTGTGCGCCGGTAGCATTCATTTCTTCCCGCACAATTTGGGAAACTTTTTGCAAAACCCGCCACATTAGGGGAAGATAAGCATAAATCCCACTACCGATGCGACGGATATAACCTGCACGGAGTAATAATTTATGGCTAGGGATTTCCGCATCAGCAGGATCATCCCGTAGCGTAACAAATAACATTTGTGATAATCGCATTGTTTTTACCTTTACTTACTAACTTTTAAAATCACTTACTTCTAAACAGGACTTATGCAAAATATCTCCCAAATCCGCATTTCTCCGTGACCTCTGTGCCTCTGTGGTTCGTTATTCCATGAATCTTGCGTAAGTCCTACTAAAATGTTTTCATGTAACTTGAGGAGATAATTACCTTGTCGGAAGCAATGTATCAAGCACAACCACCTTTAGAATTTATTCCGCCAGCTTTTAACCCTTTGTTGTTAAAGTTGGTACATTTAGTTCTACCTAACTGGATTCGGTGGAAAACACCCATTAGCAACATTGAAGCAAACAATGTTGAAACTTTGGCGGATTGTTATCAGCGGTTTCAGGATGGTAAAATCCGGTTTATGTTGGCGTTTCGTCATCCTCAAACAGCAGACCCTCTTTGTTTAACTTATTTACTGTCCCAAATCTTGCCTAAAGTAGCACGAGTTGGGGGTACACGGCTACAATATCCACTTCATGCCCATTTTATCTATGATCGGGGAATTCCTCTTTGGGCTGGTTCTCAAGTTGGTTGGGTAATTTCTCACTTGGGGGGAACTCCGATTCAACGCGGTAAAGCCGATTGGACTGGGTTGCGTTCCGCGCGGGATTTGTATATTAATGGTAAGTTTCCCATGGCTGCTGCGCCCGAGGGTGCTACAAATGGTTTATCGGAGATTATTAGTCCGTTAGAACCGGGTATCGCACAGATGGGTTTTTGGTGTGCGGAAGATTTGCAAAAAGCGGGAAGAGATGAGGAAGTTTTAATTTTACCAATAGGAATTAAATATAGTTATGTCCATGAACCTTGGGATAATATAGCAAATTTATTAACTGAATTAGAGGCAGCTAGTGGTTTATCTGTGAATCAAGAGAAAACTGAGGCTAATTTTACTGCGCTTTATCCCCGATTATTAGAGTTAGCTGAACATTTATTATCGGTAATGGAGCAATTTTATACTAAATTTTATCATCAAACATTGCCAGATGAAAAAATTACTAATGGGGAAATTACTGATAGAAATGAAGCTTTAGCTTATCGGTTACAAGCTGTAATGAATATCGCTTTATTTATTGCTGAACAATATTTTGATTTACCATCTAGAGGGAATTGGAATGATAGATGTAGACGGGTAGAACAAGCAGGTTGGAATTATATATTTAGGGAAGATTTTAAGGATATTAAATTATTATCATCTATTGATAAAAGTTTGGGAGATAGAATTGCTGAGGAAGCATATTTTCGGATGTGGCACATGAGGTTAGTTGAGAGTTTTGTAGCTGTTTCTGGGATTTATATCCGCGAAAAACCAACGGTGGAAAGATTTGCAGAAATGACTTTACTTTTATGGGATATGGTGAATAAAATTAAGGGGAATATTCCTTTAAATCGTCCACAATTGGGTAAGCAGCAGGTGAAGATAACTGTGGGTACACCAATTTCTGTTTCTGAACGTTATCCGGTTTATAAAGGTAGTCGGGTTGCTGCTAGACAATCTGTGGCTGAGTTGACGAGTGATTTGCAGCAGGTTTTGGAGGGTTTGGTGGATAAGGAATGATTTTTTGGTAATTTGGCTAGTTGTTTACATAATTTTAATCTTGTCAGAATCAGGATATCCAGGATTTGAGGATTTTCAGGATGTAATTTTTTGATTATTTATTAGTTGTTGATAATTAGGATAGAGAAATTATACTTCATGAAGCATCATCACCCGCCTGGGAATCTATTCCCAGTCTTATAGCGAAAGTCCGTTAAAATGGACTAAAAGAATTTTGCAATAAACATCCTGTAAATCCTTTAATCCTGGATATCCTGATTCTTACAGTTTAGGGTTTATAATTGATATACAGTGTAATATTGCCTATAACCTAGTAAATGACATAAATAATTATGAATATACAACTTGTTGACTCCCTTGTAGAAATTGTTTCCAAATTAACTCCCGACGAAAAACAACTTTTCCAAGAAAGGCTGATTTATCAGGATTTCAACAAACAAACTAAAAAGCCTTTAACCTCTGAAGAAAGATTAAAACTTTGGCAAGAGTGGATAGAAAAAGCTCCTCAAAGTTCTGTTAATCTTCCTGATGAAGCACTACGTCGAGAAAACATTTATGATGATAGAGGAAGATGAGTAATTACTTATTAGATACCAATATTCTGTTACGTTCAAGAGATACAACATCTCCAGATTTTCATTTAGTTGATAAAACAATTAAATATTTAATATCTAATAATCATCAATGTTTTATTACCTCTCAGGTAATCATTGAATTTTGGGTTGTTGCTACTCGTCCTGTTAATGTTAATGGATTAGGATGGACTGGAAAACAAACAACTCAAGCAGTACAAATGCTAATAAATCAATTTGATTTACTAGAAGAGATACCAGATGTGTTTTCTATTTGGTTGAACTTGGTGACAACATATAATATTTCTGGTAAACGCACTCACGATATACACATATTAGCTGTGATGCTTGCTCATAATATCAGCCATATTTTAACTTTAAACCCCAAAGATTTTATAGCTGTTCCAGAAGTTACGATTATTCATCCTCAAAGTATTAATAGCTAAGAATATTGTGAATAAAATTATTCTGTAAATCCTTTAATCCTGGGTATCCTGATTCTGTGCCTTCAATAATAGTAGAGGCAGAGCCTCTGTTATAGCATTCCCAGTCAGAGACTGGGAACGAGATAATGCGGTGTACTTTTAGCAACGATTTTATCAGATATATTGACAAGTTAACTCAAATGATTCTCTAACAAAGACGCTATGGCTTCTGGATGAACTTTTTTGTATTGTTTTTTACCTAACATTAAAACAGAATTGGGGGCGCTGCTACAGCGTTTTTGACAATCGGTATGTTCAATAGTTACTTTATCAGATAAACCGCGATCGCCCAAAGTTTTTTCTAAGTCTGATAATAACCCCTTTCCACCCCGTTTCAGACAACCAGATTTTTGACATACCATAATCTTGGCTTTAGGTTGAGGAAGAGGAAGCGGAAGCGGATTTTTGATCAGACAAAAACCCACTGCTTGAATTTGATAAGCTTCGAGTTTTAATTTCCTGTTACGGGGGTTTAATTTACTAATACCATCTATATGAATTTGCTCACCAGGGACTAAAGATAAACCTATAGAACAACGTAAATTTTTAGGAATTTTAATTTTGATATTTCCCCCGGCAATTCCTAACTGTAAATGTTTATACTTTTCAGTTTTTTTACCTGTAAAACCTAAAAACTGTCCTTCAATATTCAATTCCGATAAAGCCAAATATTTTTCACCCATTTGCGATAACCCAATTTTTTCAAGAGAAAATTTAATAACTTAGGAGTCAGGAGTCAGTAGTCAGAAGCAAGAAGAAAGAAGGAAGAGGGAAAAGAGATTTTACCTTTTACCTTCTTGGTATTGATGGGAATTTTAAGGAAGACGTTTAGCTTCTACTGTTACGGGTAAACGACTTTTATCGGGAAATTCACTAAATTCTAATTCCCAACCATTAGTTAAAGTGAGAATTTTACCTGCTGCACCATCTGTTTCTTTAACTACTTCTTCTTCTAAGTCTTTTTTAGGGACGTAGACAACTAAAGTACCAGCATCATTCATTCGGAGCATTACTTTCATGTGTTTCCTCAGCAGATTCTAGTTCTCTTTTTCGACAACCGATGATGTACCCTGTTTCCAAAAAATGTACAGCATAGATATAATAAGCTTGCAAAAATGTGCCAATGCTGGAGACATAACCAACATCACCAATTTTGGCTAAAACTTCCCCAATTTCTCGACCGGGAAAAGTTCCATCGTTTTTGATTAGTTTCTTAACTCGAACTTTTTGACCAATTTCAAAAATGGGTTGCGAGTCCAGTTCTATTTCATCACGTTGCATGGGAATACCTTTTTTCGCTGACTAAATTTAATAATTCTTCTGTAGTGAGACTGCGTTTTCTGAGGATTGATTGCTGACGGACTACATCTAAAACAGCTTGGGTTTCTTGAGAATCGAGAAAGATGCCATGCTGTTCTAATAGATTAGATAATGAATGCCGACCAGAATGTTTACCTATGACTAAACGCCGTTCCCAACCTACATCTTCAGGAGCATAAGGTTCATAAGTAACTGGGTTTTGTAATACACCATGAGCATGAATACCAGACTCATGAGCAAAGGTATTTTCACCCACAATTGCTTTCCAAGGTTGAACATTAGCGCCGGAAGCTTTAGCGACTAATTGAGATAGTTTTAACAAGTGTTGAGTCTGAATTCCCAAATCAACACCGTAAATACATTTTAGAGCCATAATTACTTCTTCCAAAGCTGCATTTCCGGCTCTTTCTCCTAGTCCATTAACGGTAGTATTTACAGATACAGCACCAGCTTTGATTCCGGCTAAAGCGTTAGCAGTTGCTAGTCCAAAATCATTATGAGTGTGAATCTCAACAGGAATTGATAGAGTTGATACTAAATGCTTAACTTTAAGGTGAGTTCGGAAGGGATCAAGTACCCCAACTGTATCACAAAACCGAAACCGAGATGCTCCCCATTCTTGTGATAACATGGCAACATCTTGGAGAAAGTTTTCGTCGGCTCTAGAAGAATCTTCGCCACCAACTGATACCCAAAGACCTTGATCTAATGCGAAGCTAATACAGTCTTTTAGTTTTTGTAAACTTACTCGCCATTGCCCATGAAATTTAGCGGCAATTTGCACTCCAGACACAGGAATAGCAATATGTACTCGTTCGAGTCCACAGGCTATAGAAGCTTTAATATCTGAGATAACAGCCCGATTCCAACCTAATAATTTAGCTTGTAGATCTAAGTTACGAATGGCAACAATGGCGCGAATTTCTTCTTCTCCCATTGCCGGAATTCCTACTTCTAATTCATGGACACCAATGGCATCGAGAAATTGTGCGATCGCTACTTTTTCTTCTAAGTTAAAAGCAACACCTGCTGCCTGTTCCCCATCACGTAATGTCGTATCATTAATCATGATTTGATACATTTTCAAGGTCCCTCTAGCGGAGTTTTTTGTAATATCCTTGTTCGCTACAATTTTTCATGGTGGTAGATGGGCAATAAATTCTTAATTGAGCGAATAAATCATGATTCATGATTTACGATCCTTAATTATTAACTAAATATTTCTGTTGCATCTGTATGACAAGAAACAAAAGATAAGTATAATTTATCCAATATTTCTGGTGGTATTATTTGTGGATTTTGTTAATAGCCAATAACCCAGATAAACATTAGCAAATCCTGTAAAAAATAACATACTTATGCCAGCAATTAAGCTAGTAATCATAATTTTCACCTCCTAGTTTCACTATTACACTGCGGCGGAAATAAGATAACCATTAAAAACCATTAAAAAGCTTGTATGATCCGCTTTTTTAATTATTAATTTTTAATTTTTAATTCCGCCTTGCGGTACTGGTAATTTTTCATCTACCTTAATTCATGGTGTTCTGCCAGCCAATCAAAAATCCTGTCTAGTTGTTGTAAATCTACTAAACCATATTGCCAAAGCAGCATCGGTAAGGGTCCATGATTGAACTCAGGATGTCGCGTTGCTACCGCAATATCAGCCTGGGAAAGTGCTAGTTCTTTTTGAAGAAATTGCAGTAACTTTCTATCAATACTATTAATCACCATAATTGGACATTGACAATTGAAATCAACATAAGGTACAAGTTATTCCCATCAGCAATTACTAATTTTTTTTAGTTTTAGCAAACTGGGTGAACCTTAGCTTATGTGAATTATCTTGAATATGCAAGATAGTTTGTGAGTGAATAATGACTTGAGATAAATCAGACTTGCATCAAGAATTAATCTTTGATATGCTTTTGATTAGACATTCTCAAAATCATCAATGGTAATTGGTAATACCAATCAAACAAACATCATTGTTTTCAGTAATCTTTACTCCATACCATTACACAAACAATTTTCTAACCACTTCACCAATTGATGACGAGAAGCAAAAAATTGCATTAATGTACTGCGAACAAGAATCGCTTCTTGGAGGTTATTAACTTGCACGCGCAAAGACCCATCCGGGGGACAGGAACAGGAAATCATCAACTCTTGCAAACGGTGATAAATACACCATCTATCACCTAAAGGAATCTGCAAAACTTGTTCACCGACAGTTAAAAACTTACAATTTTGTGACATTAGTAATTCAAGATTTATGAAATTGACGTTATTGATCATCTTGGTGATGATTGGTGAGAGTTTGGACTTGTTGTTCTAATTGCTCAATCCGCAAGAGTAAAGAACGAATCATACCTGCTTCTATATCGGGTAATTTGCCATGTTCTAAGGGAGAAATGCGATTATGAGACTTAGGAGCAATAATCCGTCCAGGAATGCCGACTACAGTGGCATCTGGAGGCACATCACCCAGGACAATTGACCCTGCACCGATGCGGACGCGATCGCTAATTTGAATATTTCCTAATACTTTCGCACCCGCACCAACTATCACATTATTACCCAAAGTTGGATGACGTTTACCGCTTTCTTTGCCAGTTCCTCCCAATGTTACACCCTGATAAATGAGTGTATAGTCTCCGACAATGGCAGTTTCACCAATCACAACACCCATGCCATGATCAATAAATACACCTTTGCCAATTTTTGCCCCTGGGTGAATTTCAATACCTGTGAAAAACCGTCCCCAATGAGAAATCAACCGGGGAATAAAACTCACCTTGTGGATATGTAACCAATGTGCAAGACGATGTAAACAAAGAGCATGAAATCCCGGATAACAAAACATAACCTCTAACCAATTACGTGCTGCTGGATCACGCTCAAAAATAATCTGAAAATCACTGATTAATGGTTCTAAAAAAAGTCTAGAACTTTCATTTTTTCGGAGCTTTGTATTTACAGTCTCGGTTTTACCGATCCTGTTTAATGACTGGTGCATTGGTACTATTAGGTAAAAAAATCCTGTACTGTTTTCATGCTTATATCAGATAACTCCCCAGCAGCAGAAATTATCAATGCAGATTAGATTTATTAAATTTATTAAGCTTGTACTCAATAGGTTTAAACCCCTATGTAACACAAATTTACATTTTTTATTGGGGTAGGGGTACTAGCTTTTAATTACAGGGGTACTGGTATTTTCGGCTTAGGGATGCAGCTTTTTTGTACTCAAAAGAAATCTCTGAACCTGTCAGCCTTTACAGCTATTTAGGCAAGATATTTTTCCATATATTCAATTGTACTCATTCCCTGATAAACGTTGTCTTGATGACAGTAAATATAGATTTTATGTATTGCTGACTACTACTATTATTCTATAGTTCTGGTAGTTGAAAAGTGAATTTCTTTATTTTGTTTTAGGATTTGTTTGCTGGATATGGAGATACAAAAATTAAAACAGGGAAAGTTTGAATATACAGCACTTCCTGGTGTTATGAGGTACATATCTAGCGGGCAAGACTTGTACTGAGCAAGCGATGCCCTGAGCCTGTCGAAGGGTCGAAGTATGCCCGCACTACAAGAGTTTCATGATTCAACTTTGTACCTCATAAGAGCGGAAACCGCTGTAACCTTGAACCCATAGTCCGAAACCCATATTTTGTTAGCACTTTGACAAAATGGCGAAGGTATTGTTATTTACCGTAAATTATGATACAGTCTCTAGCTATTGATCATTGTTATAGCAATTCTGGCTTCATTGCTATATGGCTCGAATTCTATAGTTTGTTCATTCTGCTCATACCATCCCATCTGCTTCCTATTTGGAATGACTATAAATCATGAAAACATCTTCTCTTTATCAGAGCTTAAGTCGTAACACTGCAATTGCATTAGCAACCGTAACTTTGAGTTTGTCTATTGGTAGCCTGAATGCTTTTGCTCAAGAAAAACCTAGAATTTCAGTACCAGACTTCAAGAATGAAACTAACTCCAACTGGTGGTGGTGGAACAGCAATACATCTCAACAGTTAGCAGATGCCTTGAGCAATGAATTAACATCAACAGGAAAATTCACCGTTGTTGAGCGACAAAAGTTAGGAGCAGTCCTTTCCGAACAAGAACTTGCTCAAGCTGGATTAGTTCGCAAAGAAACCGGGGCAAAAAAGGGAGAACTGACCGGGGCAAAATATATTATTCTGGGCAAAGTAACTGCTTATGAAGAAGGAGTTAAGAAGGAATCCGGTGGACTAGGGATAAGCGGGATTAGAATAGGTCGTTTTGGTCTAGGTGGTGGCACCAGGAAAGAAAAGGAAAAAGCTTATGTTGCTATTGATTTGCGTGTTGTGGATTCCAGTAATGGAGAAGTAGTTTATTCCCGTACTGTTGAAGGACTTGCTACTAGTGAATCTAAGAGCAATGCTGGTGGTATCAGTTTTTCTGGTATCAATATTGGTGGTGATAATCAAAAAACAACCAAAGCCCCTGTCGGTAAAGCACTTCGCGCAGGATTGGTCGAAATCACCAATTATCTAAGCTGTGTAATGGTTGATAAAGGTAGCTGTGTAGCTGAGTTTGAAAAGAAAGAACAACGTCGTCGTGAGAATACTCAAAAAGTTTTAGAATTGGAATAAATGGCGTAACTGTTCATTTTTTCCTAGGGAAAAAGGATTAAGAAGGAATATAAATTTGATGCAGCGTAACCCACTGTTAATTAATAATTGTAGGTTACGCTGTCTCTAGCTAAGAACCAAAGAAATATTTCATCTTAATCTTAATATCGGTATTAGTTTTAGATACAGTAACAGCCGAATCATTAAACTTAGGAGGTCCGGTTAAAACCTCTGGATTTTGAGAAAATCCAAAACCTTCTGTGGGCATACCAAAAGAATTAGTATCAAGATTACCATTGCCATTGGCATCATGAATTAATGCAACAGCATAATTACCTGGTTTTAAATCCTTAAAAATCAGTTTTTGAGGCATTTCTGTAATTTTACTACACTCGGATTGCCAAGCCTTTTTACTATCACTAGGAAATCCTTTACTTTGATCAAAAAGAGTAGCACAAATTTGTCCAGATTTGTTTTTCAATCCTTCTACTTCAATCGTCAGACTACTAGTCAAATCTGCTTTAGCACTAGCTAAAAAGAGAAAATTTCCCAAAATAGGGAGTAGTAATATTAATCCCCGGCTTGACGCTTGACCTAACGCGATATTTAACTGTTGCTTCATTAATTTACCCTCTATTAAATAGAACTATTATCTTACCCAGAAATGTTGTCAATTGGGATTTTTATCAGCGACTAACAGTCGCAAAAATCTCTATTATAGCGAGTTTACCTGCTAATAGAGGGGCAAAATCATTTTCCAAAACCATCCTCTCCAACTAACCAACAAGCGGTAGAATTAACAACCAACCCCAATTGCACCCCTTGATATGTATTGCGACTACCTGGTACAAATCCTCACCGCCCGCGTCTATGATGTAGCCCAAGAAACACCACTAGAATATGCCCCGAACCTCTCCGCGAGGCTGAATAATCAACTCCTCCTGAAACGGGAAGATATGCAATCAGTCTTCTCCTTCAAACTGCGGGGCGCATATAACAAAATGGTCAATCTCACCCCAGACTTACTTGAACAGGGTGTCATAGCGGCTTCTGCGGGAAATCATGCCCAAGGTGTAGCCTTAGCTGCCAGTCGCTTGGGAACAAAAGCCATCATCGTTATGCCCGTGATTACGCCCCAGGTAAAAATAAATGCAGTCAAAGCGCGGGGAGGAGAAGTTGTCTTATATGGCAATAACTATGATGATGCTTACGCCTATGCCCGACAACTGGAAGCAGAAAAAGGGTTAACCTTTATACATCCCTTTGATGATCCGGAAGTGATTGCTGGCCAGGGAACAATCGGTATGGAAATCCTGCGCCAATATCAGCAACCCATTCATGCCATATTTGTGGCTATTGGTGGTGGTGGCTTGATTTCTGGTATTGCAGCTTATGTTAAACGGTTGCGTCCCGATATTAAAATTATTGGTGTTGAACCTGTAGACGCTAACGCCATGTATCAATCATTGCAAGCTGGCGAAAGAGTGCGATTGTCTCAGGTGGGTTTATTTGCTGACGGTGTAGCGGTGCGGGAAGTAGGAGAAGAAACCTTCCGCCTATGTCAGCAATATGTAGACGAAATTATTTTAGTGGATACAGATGCCACCTGTGCGGCAATTAAAGACGTGTTTGAGGATACTCGTTCTATTTTAGAACCTGCGGGGGCATTAGCGATCGCTGGCGCAAAACTCTACGCAGAACGTGAACAAATTCAAAATAAAACCCTCGTTGCCGTTGCTTGTGGTGCTAACATGAACTTTGATCGGTTACGTTTTGTGGCAGAACGGGCAGAATTTGGAGAACGTCGAGAAGCCATCTTTGCAGTGAGAATTCCCGAAGCAAGAGGTAGTTTAAGAAAGTTTTGTGAATGTATTGGTAAGCGCAATCTCACAGAATTTAACTATCGCATTGCTGACCAAAAAGAAGCGCATATTTTCGTAGGTGTGCAAATAGAAAATCGTGCCGACGCTGCTAAAATGGTCGAAAATTTTGAATCTCACGGTTTAAAAACCATAGATTTAACAGATGATGAATTAACAAAACTGCATTTGCGTCACATGGTAGGAGGACATTCTCCCCTTGCAAAAAACGAACTACTTTATCGCTTTGAATTTCCCGAACGTCCAGGGGCTTTAATGCAATTTGTAACTTCTATGTCTCCTGATTGGAATATTAGCTTATTTCATTATCGCAATAATGGTGCAGACTATGGAAGAATTGTGGTAGGAATGCAAGTTCCCCCCCATGAAACAACAGAATGGCAATCATTCTTAGATAATCTTGGTTATCATTATTGCAATGAAAGCGATAATCCGGCATATAAGTTATTTTTAGGATGATTCCAGCTATTTTTAAGTAAATAAACCACATCTTATTTTTGTTTCGCGCAAAGGCGCAAAGGAAGAAATTAATTTAAGCTGTGGTTTAAATATGTGAAAATTGCTGTAATTTTGGTTTTATTGGGATTATGGCAATTTACATAATTAACGTTGGGATAGTTCCAAAAAACTAATCGTTTGCGGACTAGAACTAGATGAACTCTCCCAATAATCTACTTGATTAACTTTGACTTTCAGTAATGCAAGATTTGGTTCATTTATTCCTTTTGGAAACCAAGTTTGTAATTTGTGTTGCCATTTTCCTTGCAGTTGATTACGATCTCTTGTTAATTGGGCTGTTCCTAATATGGAAACATATCGTTGTTGATTAGGTGCGGAAAAACTAATATTCACCTGTTGATGATCTTCGATTTCTACTACTTTATGGGAATTGACTAATGTAAAAAACCAGAGTGTAGCATCATTGTCAATTTCATTACAAATTGACATAGGACGACTATGTAAAGTGGCATCATCATCAACTGTGGTTAACATCCCACATTCAAAACCTGCAAGCAGGTTACGCAATTCTTGAACTTGTGGTTTTGTGTCTACAGATTGTGTCATTATATCTATGATTTTAGTTTTATGGACATGAGTTACATTTTTAGTGTTAAAGGTTTTCGATTTATATACATGAGTCTAAAGAGGTAATTATCAGAATTGGTTCTGACTAATTTATAACTAAATAAATATATCTTAAAGAAGATGTTAATAAAATATAGATGCTATATCCAAATTATTGAAATGAAAATTTATGTCAAATATCAATAATGTATATTATAAAATTATCCAATCAGGATAAAACTCTGGAGTAAGAAATTATGACAATATCGGCTATGGATAAATTAACAGAATATAAATGGCATAACTTACCTATACAGGAAGTCAGTCAATATTTAGACAGTAATATTGAAACAGGTTTAACTGCTACTGAAGTAACAAAACGCAAAGAAACTTTTGGAACTAATGAACTGAAAGCAAAACGCGGAAAAAGTTCTTTACTAAGGTTTTTGTTGCAATTTCATCAACCGCTACTTTATATTTTATTAATTGCTGGTGCAATTAAAGCATTTTTGGGACAATGGGTAAATGCTGGAGTAATTTGGGGTGTAACTTTAATTAATGCTATTATTGGTTTTGTGCAAGAATCAAAAGCAGAAAGTGCGATCGCTGCCTTAGCATCTTCAGTTAAAACTAACACCACTATTATCCGTAACAGAAATAAACTCCAAGTTCCTTCTACTGAATTAATCCCCGGTGATATCGTACTATTAACATCAGGTGATAAAGTACCAGCCGATTTACGACTTGTACAAACACGGAATTTACAAATCAACGAATCAGGATTAACAGGAGAATCTGTTGCTGTAGAAAAAAATACTCAACCAGTACAAGCATATGCAGTTCTAGCAGAACGCACTAATATGGCTTATGCTGGCAGTTTTGTCACTTTTGGCACTGGTAAAGGTATTGTCGTTGCTATTGGTACAGCCACAGAAACCGGGCGTATTTCTCAATTAATGGAACAGGGAAACATCCTCAAAACCCCTTTAACCCGGAAGTTTGACAAATTTAGTCGCACCCTACTTTATATTATTTTAGGAATTGCATCTTTAACATTTGCCGTCGGCTTGGGATACGGTAACACTTGGGTAGAAATGTTTGAACCTGCGGTAGCTTTTGCTGTGAGTGCCATTCCTGAAGGATTACCTGCTGTAGTTACTGTCACCTTAGCCATTGGTGTTTCCCGCATGGCACGCCGTCACGCCATTGTACGCAAGTTACCCGCAGTGGAAACCCTGGGAGGTGCTACAGTAATTTGTTCTGATAAAACTGGGACTTTGACTGAAAACCAGATGACAGTACAAGGCATTTATGCAGGTAATCAATATTATACAGTTACGGGTACAGGCTATGCACCAAGCGGGGAAATTTTGCTAGACGAAAATCCTGTAGATATTCATGATATTCCTCCTCTAGCAGAATGTTTACAAGCTGGTTTGTTATGTAATGATTCCCACTTAGAAGATAAAGATGGACAATGGATAGTAGTTGGTGATCCCACTGAGGGTGCATTAATAACTGCTGCGAATAAAGTCGGGTTAACCCATAATAATTTACAAGCAACTATATCTAGGCTTGATGTCATCCCCTTTGAGTCAGAGTATCAGTACATGACAACTCTGCATGAAATTGAACAACAAGAACGAATTATTTATGTTAAGGGTTCAGTAGAGGCGATTCTCAAGCGTTGTCAACAGATGTTAAATTCCTCTGGGGAACTTTCTCCTGTGGATGCAGAAACTGTAAATCAGCAAGTTGATACAATGGCGCATCAGGGTTTACGGGTGTTAGCTTTTGCGAAAAAACCAGTTTCTGAGAATCAAGATTCATTGGATCATCCAGATATCGAGAATGATTTGATTTTCTTAGGTTTACAGGGGATGATAGATCCACCCCGTGCTGAGGCTATAAAGGCGGTGCAAGCCTGTCAACAAGCTGGTATTCGGGTGAAAATGATTACAGGTGATCATGCTGTGACGGCGGCAGCGATCGCCTCTCGCATGGGTTTTAATCATCATCGGGAAGTGAGGGCTTTTACAGGTGCAGAACTGGCGAAAATGGACAAACCAGAACTGGCTACAGCGATAGAAGATGGGGTAGTATTTGCCCGTGTAGCACCAGAACAGAAATTGCGAATTGTGGAAGCACTGCAATCTAAAGGTGAAATAGTCGCCATGACGGGGGATGGTGTCAATGATGCACCAGCGTTAAGAAAAGCGGATATTGGTATTGCAATGGGTGGGGCGGGTACGGAAGTAGCCAAAGAAGCCGCTGATATGATTTTGACAGACGATAACTTTGCCTCTATAGAAGCTGCGGTTGAGGAAGGAAGAACAGTTTACAGTAATTTGTTGAAAGCGATCGCCTTTATTCTCCCCGTTAATGGAGGTGAATCTATGACGATTTTAATTAGCGTTTTGTTAGCCAGAGATTTACCAATTCTCTCTTTACAAGTGCTGTGGTTAAATATGGTGAATTCCATTGCTATGACAGTTCCTTTGGCTTTTGAACCCAAGTCTGATCAAGTAATGCAACAACCCCCACGTAACCCCAATGAAAAATTACTTTCTCCTAATTTAGTTAAACGTATTGTCCTCATTTCTATCTTTAACTGGATTTTAATTTTCGGTGTATTTGAATGGATAAAACAAACAACTGGAGATGTTGCTGTTGCCAGGACAATGGCGATTCAAGCTTTAGTAGTAGGCAGAATTTTTTACCTGTTAAGTATTACCCAATTAGGTGTTGCTATTGTTGATAAAATTCGCGGAATTAATCGAGAAATTGGCGATCAAAAGGCAATATATGTGGGAATTGCCAGCACTATTATTTTGCAGATCATTTTCAGCCAATGGGGTTTAATGAATAAATTATTTTATACAGCCCCATTGGCATGGAATCAATGGCTAATTTGCCTGGTTGTTGGCTTGCCGATGATTTTAGTAGCAATCTTTGCAAATCGCTTAGATTCTCAGTTTTAAGCCAATACAGTTTAGTTATGGCTGATGTCTTTTTGGTGTAATACCAATTTTATATAGCAATCCTATTTGATTTATGAAGATCGCAAGAGTCAGATCCCCGACTTCTCTAAGAAGTCGGGGATCTTATCAGCTTAAACTAATTACCCAATCACGTACATAAGAATTTACTTGTTCAGGAACTTCATCATGAGGACAATGACCGGCTTTGAGAAAATATTCAGTTAATTGAGGATAATATTCATGGAATTTTTGGGAACGTTCTCGCGCTTTCATCCAAGGATCTGCTTCTCCCCATAATAACAATAATGGACAAGTTAATTGTTTAAGTAAAATGTCAACTTTTGCCCCTTGAGGACTACTAAAAACAGAAACAAATACATCTAACGCCCCTTGATCAAAAGCTGGACGCTGAATTTCTGCTACTAATTGATCTGTAATTGCACTTTGATCAAGATAAACTTTTGCTAAGGTTCGGCGAATTACCCACTTTTGGCGCGTATATTGAAATAATAAAGACTGGGCTAAACGTTGTTTAAAAAACCATTTAACAGTTTTACCTAAAACTTTTTGTAGAGGATTGATAGCAGGTTGAATTTGATTTTCTGGTGGGGAAAATGGACCAGCACTATTAAGTAATACCACACCAGCAGCACTGTCAGGACGTTGGGAAGCAACGCATAAACAAGCGTAACCACCTAAAGAATTACCTGCTAAAATTGTCCTTTGACCAATCACTTCACTGATAAAATCATGGAGTTGGTCGCGCCACAAGTCACCGCTATACTGTAAATTAGGTTTGGCGGAACGCCCAAATCCTAACAGGTCAATGGCAAATACTTGGAAATCTGCACTTAATTCTGTGATATTCTTGCGCCAATGGTCTGTGGAAGCACCAAAACCATGTACTAATAGCAAGGGTGAACGCTGAAGGTGTGGTTCTCCTGCTTGTACATAGTACACATTGTGTCCGCGCCATTGCCAGTATTGACCAGGAATCGGATTTGTGGAGGAAGCGATACTTGTTTGCATATTACAAAGAAATATTAAGTTACTGTGAATAATTGTAAATCAAATTATTAAACAACGGACAACGGACAACTGACTACTAACAACTAACAACTAATAAAAATGATTACTGGAAAAACGCAACTTTTGGGAGTTATTGGACATCCTGTGTCACATTCCCTTTCACCATTGATGCACAATGCGGCTTTGGCTAAACTGGGATTAGATTATGTGTATTTGCCTTTTCCCGTTGCACCAGAAAATTTAGAGAGAGCGATCGCAGGTTTTGCTAGTATTGGTGTTGTAGGATTTAGTATCACAATTCCCCATAAACAAGCAATATTGCCGTTATTATCCGAAATTTCCCCGATTGCTCAAGCTATCGGTGCAGTGAATACCGTCACTCGTCAAGGTGATAAATGGGTGGGGACAAACACAGATGTGGCAGGATTTATTGCCCCTTTACAAACAACATATCATCAAGATTGGAGTCAGAAAAAAGCGGTAATTTTAGGAAATGGTGGGGCTGCGAGGGCTGTGGTAGCGGGTTGTATTCAACTGGGTTTGGCAGAAATTCACGTGGTAGGGCGGAATTTACAAAAATTACAAGCATTTACTCAAAGTTGGCAAAATTCACCCTTTGCAGATAAATTTCAGGTGCATGAATGGCAAGAATTACCGAACCTACTCCACCAAGCTAACCTACTGGTAAATACAACCCCGATGGGAATGTATCCCCATGTTGATGAATCGCCATTGAGTAGTCAAGAAATGGGTTATTTGCCTGGTGATGCCATTGTCTATGATTTAATTTATATCCCTAAACCCACCAAATTTTTGCACCTAGCCGAAAAACAAGGAGCAATTATGATTGATGGTTTAGAAATGCTTGTCCAACAAGGTGCAGCAGCCTTAAAAATCTGGTTACAACAGGAAACAGTCCCCGTCAACGAAATGCGTCAAGCATTGCAAAATCACCTGGGGATATGACAGGAATCAAGGAGTCAGGAATCAAGGAGTCAGGAGTCAGGAGGGGAAAGAAGGAAATTGACACTCCCCGGTCTAAAGACCTTACGGTGTACACACAAGTCGAGTAAAATTCCAGTGACTCACGTTCAGTTTTATTTTTCTTAGACATACTATTGATACTTTTAACCAGGACATTCCCTTGTAGGGAAGGGGGGAGGGGGGTTAGGTTTTTGGAGATTATGGGTTTCATATAATACTTTTCAAACAACCTCTAACCAACTTCAGAATAATCAATAGGATCTTTTAAACCCAATTCTGCAAAAGCCGCTAATCGCAACTGACAAGAATCACAGACACCGCAAGCTGACTCACCACCAGCATAGCAAGACCAAGTGAGATCCCAAGGAACTCCTAATTGATTACCTAGTTGGATAATTTCTGTCTTCTTCAAATCAATTAACGGAGCAATAATTTTCATAGCTTCTCCCTCACGTCCTTGTTTTGTTCCCAAGCGGAAAACTTCCTGCATAGCTTCGATATAATCAGGACGACAATCTGGGTAGCCAGAATAATCTAGGATGTTAACGCCAATATATACTCTTTCTGCGGCGATCGCCTCGGCATAGCTCAAAGCAAAACTTAAAAAGATGGTATTCCGCGCTGGAACATAGGTTACAGGAATATTATCCCCCATTTCAGCGAGCGAGCGCCCTGTAGGGAGATCAATCTTTTGATCTGTCAGTGCTGAACCACCCCATTGTCCCAAGTCAAAATTAACCACTTGATGTTGAATGACTCCAGCCGCTTTAGCAATCATCAAAGCAGAATTTAATTCTTTCCTATGCCGCTGTTGATAATCAAAAGAAATAGCGTAACATTCACAGCCATCAGCCTTTGCTTTGTAAAGAACTGTCGAAGAATCTAAACCACCAGACAACAGAATTACAGCTTTCATATTCAGAATAAGAAATGGGAGATCAATAAACAGGGGTAGAAGGGGGAAATTTGACCAATTACCCATTCCTTGATAAATTGCATCCAAAAGATGGGAAAATCAACAAAATGCCACAAACAAAAATTAAATATGTCCAAAAAGACTCTCAGGAATGAGAATATCAATTGTATAAATCGTCTAAAACATTATACTCTGAGTATTAACTATTTGATGACTTGTAATTTTACTTGTAGTAAGGGTGATTAATTTACCCCCTGTAAAAATCAGGTATTTATTGAACTTAGTTAATTTCCCAAATATGTACCTGAGAATTTCTACTAAGAAGTTATGAAATTTACACAGTCAACCCAAAAAAACACATAATTTTTATCATAGATGAATAAAACAGGATAATTAACAACTGCTGACCGAAAAGATTACCAGATGGCGGGAACTGAACCCAAACTTTGAAATTCTTCATAAAGATAATCACTATGTTACCATCTGGATGGTTTAAGACAAATCAAACCTGGCGTTTAAGTATAAAGGCCAACGACCGTAGCGTCTCTAAATTTGGTGGTTGAGGAGAGAACAATAGTGCAAGATAGCATATCAGTGTCAGAACCAAATCTATATTCACAGCGCAGTCAGCCGCATCACATCCGTATAGGTGTGATTGGGGTTGGCAACATGGGACAACATCATACCCGCGTCTTGAGTTCCATGAAAGATGTGGAACTAGTCGGCGTTTCCGATATTAACGTCGAACGTGGTTTAGAAACTGCCAGCAAATACAAAGTCCGGTTTTTTGAAGATTACTGCGACTTACTACCTCATGTAGATGCAATTTGTGTTGCTGTACCTACACGGCTTCACTATGCTGTGGGTATCAACTGTTTGTTAGCAGGAATCCATGTTTTAATTGAAAAACCCATAGCGGCTAGTATTTCCGAAGCAGAATCTCTAGTTAATGCTGCGGCCGAATCTCAGTGTATTTTGCAAGTTGGTCACATTGAGCGATTCAATCCCGCCTTCAGGGAACTCACCCAAGTCCTCAAAACCGAGGAAGTTTTGGCTTTAGAATCTCACCGCATGAGTCCTTATTCAGCGCGGGCAAATGATGTTTCCGTAGTCCTGGATTTAATGATCCATGACATTGATTTGCTGCTAGAATTAGCCGCCTCACCAGTAGTAAAATTGACTGCTAGTGGGACTCGTTCTTTAGACTCAGGTTATTTAGATTATGTAACTGCCACCTTGGGGTTTGCCAATGGTGTTGTTGCCACGCTTACAGCCAGCAAAGTTACTCATCGCAAAATTCGCCGCTTAGTTGCCCATTGTAAAAATTCATTTACAGAAGCAGATTTTCTCACTAATGAGATATTGGTACATCGGCAAACACCGATAAATCCTCTGATTGACCACCAAAAAGTCCTCTATAGACAAGATGGTTTAATCGAAAAGGTTTATACCAGTAATGTTCAGCCTCTCAGTGCAGAATTAGAGCATTTTGTCAACTGTGTCCGTGGTGGCAATCAGCCTTCTGTCGGTGGTGAACAAGCTCTCAAAGCTTTACGGTTAGCTAGTTTAATTGAGCAAATGGCTTTAGAAGAAAGAGTTTGGAATCCATTAGAGTGGTCTTCCGAATCCAGAGTTCAATCGTTGACATCAAGCATTTAGTTAGATGTAGCTAAAACTGGCAGTGGGGGGAAATTAATGATTTTTTCTCCCACTATATCAGGAGTCAGAACTCAGGAGTATTGATAAAATAATCTTCTGCAACTAATTTTAGCAATTAAAGTAGGACTACTTGCTATAGTGTTGATTTGTTGGCAAATCAATTACAAGCGTAAAAACAACCAAATCAGGAAGAAAAGCCGGACATCTACCGAAAACTGCCATCAAAAATGCTAAATCATCGAAAATTGACCATTGCCTATTCTCAATTTTCACGTATTTCTAGTTACACTTAACCCAACCTAAAATTTTTTGGAGCTCACCTTTTTTGTAAGATGAGCATGATAACTTTTTAAAGAGGAGATTTCATGACAGACCAACCCCCCGTAGCCAATCCAATGAATGCCGCTGCCATTTCCATGAACCGTCAACCAGCAGCCGCGACACCCATGAATTCGGTAAATCCTGGAAAGCCAAGCAATATTACCGGTAAAACTATTCTGAGTGTGGATTTAGGTAGAACCTCTACAAAGACTTGTGTGAGCCGTGAACCCGGTAATGTGGCTTTCATTCCTGCCAATGTCAAGCAAACATCAATTGAGCAAATTCGCGGCGGTGTATTTGAGGCTAAGGCAACTGACCCACTGATGGATTTGTGGCTGGAGTATCAAGGTAGTGGTTATGCTGTAGGGCAATTAGCCGCCGATTTTGGGGCTAATCTTGGCGTTGGCCAATCTAAGGTAGAAGATGCTCTGGTCAAAGTATTATCATCTGCCGGGTACTTTAAACTCAGAGATGAAATTTTCGTTGTCCTGGGTTTACCGTTCTTATCGTTGGAACAATTTGAAAAAGAAAAGGCACAGTTAACTAGCTTGGTAACTGGACCTCATGTATTGAATTTCCGAGGTGAATCCATAACTTTGAATATTAGCAAAGTCTGGGTAATGCCCGAAGGCTATGGTAGTTTGCTGTGGTCAGAAACTCAACCTAATAAAGGCACAGCCGTTCCCGATTTTACGAAAATATCTGTGGGGATTGTTGATATTGGCCACCAAACCATTGATATGATCATGGTGGATAATTTCCGTTTTGCCAGAGCTGCTTCTAAGAGTGAAGACTTTGGTATGAGCAAGTTTTATGAACTGGTAGCTGCGGAAGTACAGGGTGCTGATAGTCAATCTTTGGCACTGATTTCTGCGGTTAATAAGCCTAAAGGCGATCGCTTTTACCGTCCTAAAGGTGCTAGTAAACCTACCAATTTAGATGATTTTCTGCCTAACCTCAAAGAACAGTTTTCACGGGAAATTTGCTCTCGTGTGTTAGCGTGGTTGCCAGAGCGGGTAACTGATGTGATTATTACAGGTGGTGGTGGAGAATTTTTCTGGGAAGATGTCCAACGTCTGCTCAAAGAAGCTCAAATCAACGCTTACTTAGCTGCACCTTCTCGCCAGGCTAATGCTTTGGGGCAGTATATTTATGGAGAAGCGCAATTATCTGCTGCTGTTCGTGCTAGGTCATAAAACCGATGTTCCAATGGTCAAAAAAGGTAGTTAAATCCGTTACGTTCAATCCAGAAATTGCTGATGAGAGCTTGTTAGCGCAGGTGGAAAACTACTTAGAGACACAGCCAGATAAAACTTTCAGTGACCTGTGTAAAGAGGCTCTTTGGAACTTTTTGTGTGTCCCAGAACCTGTACAACTAGCTTCTAAAATAGCAAATCTAACCACGGTTGAACAAAAAATCGGTGAGATCCAAAATCAAATAGCTGGTTTTGAAGAACGTTTTTTTGCTAAAGAGTCTCATCGTTTGGAGTCTATGGAAAGTCAAATGTTGCAACTTACTCAACAAGTAGCAAAGTTGACAATCATCCTGAATCAGGAACCACTTACTTGTATTCCTTCTGATAGCGTTAGCGTGGCACCAGCCATACTTCAAGAAGTAGACCCTGTAATTAATCGTATTGGTCAGTTTCTTGATGATTTCTAAGAAAAAACCAGGAAGAACCTAGTTTTTACTTGGAGAAAAATTCTTAACTAAACTACCATGAGTCCCACCCATAAGCCATTTCGGCATTATTGGTGGGATATTTTGTTTATTTGACCACAAAGATGTAAGTAGGTTAGCATTGTAAATCGTCGTTATGGCACTAGGCAAGAGGCAATACTTCGACTTCGCTCAGTAACCAGAGGCAAGAGTGAAGAGGGTTTGAGCGATTTTACTTTTCTTTACACAGATTGGTTTTATTGTGTTCACCTACTTAGATAGTTCTCGATAAAAGTAGTAAATAGAAATTTTTGGCATTGCTTACAAAGATTGGAAAACTTTCGTCGCATTTGTTGAAAAAATTCTCAGAGAATTTGCAGAAAACTATCTAATTAATTTTGTCTGATTACTTATCAATAATCATCAGTCACATCTGCGGAATGTCCTTTGGTAGAGAAACTTAGAGGTTGTTTGAAAAGTATTATATGAAACCCATAATCTCCAAAAACCTAACCCCCCTCCCCCCCATTCCCTTGTAGGGAATGGGGGTTTTAAAGCCTCTCCCCTGGTAGGGCAGAGGTTTGGAGAGGGGTCTGTTTACACATTAAAAACTTTTAAAACATCCTCTTGTACAAATTCTATAAATGTATCAAAAATATTGCAATTCATTGAACATGGTTGTTCGCTTTTATTCATAATTAATAAAAACTTACCCCCAATTTAAAAATCTATGATATAAAAGTAAATAAAACTTAATTGTTATTCATCCAAATGCTAAATGACTCCCCTCCCTTACCCAAATTCAAAGATTTACTAACCCAAAAAATTTTCTTAGGTAATAAACCTAGTGCTGAGTTAATAGCAATTCTTACCATCTATTTTGTTCAAGGCATCTTGGCATTATCCCGTTTAGCTGTTAGCTTTTTTCTTAAAGATGAATTACTATTAAGTCCAGTGCAGATGTCAGTAATTATGGGAATCTGTAGTATACCTTGGATGATTAAGCCATTATATGGTTTTATTTCCGATAGTTTACCCTTATTTGGTTACCATAGAAAACCTTACATAGTTCTATCAGGAATTCTCGGCTGTACAGCTTGGGTATGTTTAGGAACAGTGGTTCATACTAGCACAACAGCCACAATTATGATTGTACTTTCTTCTCTCTCTGTAGCTATTAGTGATGTGATAGTTGATTCCATAGTAGTTGAAAGAGCTAGAAGTGAATCAGAAGCCAAAATAGGTTCTTTACAATCTCTTTGTTGGGGTAGTTCAGCTATAGGTGGCTTGTGTACAGCTTACCTTAGCGGCTTACTTTTAGAATATTTTACCAACCGTATAGTATTTTTAATAACAGCATTATTTCCGCTAATGATTTCATCTGTAGCTTGGTTAATTTCCGAAAAACCTATTAATAAAGATGATAAAAAAAGCAATAACACAAAATATCAATTAGGACAGATACGCCAAGCTATTACGCAAAAAGCAATTTGGCTACCAACAGCATTTATATTTGTTTGGCACGCTACACCAAATGCCGAATCAGCATTTTTCTATTTTACAACTAACGAACTACAATTTCAACCAGAATTTTTAGGGCGAGTTCGGTTAGTCACCAGTTTGGCTTCCTTAATTGGAGTTTGGGCTTTTCAACGTTATCTGAAAACTATCCCCTTTAGAATTATGTTTAGTTGGGGGATTTTTCTATCCACAGCTTTAGGAATGACAACTTTATTATTAGTAACTCATACCAACAGACTTTTAGGAATAGATGATCATTGGTTCAGTTTAGGTGATAGTTTAATTATTACTGTGATTGGGCAAGTTTTATTTATGCCTATATTAGTATTATCAACAAAACTTTGTCCTCCCGGCATAGAGGCCACATTCTTTGCTTTAATAATGTCTGTATTTAATTTAGGAGGAACAGTTTCTTACGCATTAGGATCAATCATGATGAAATGGTTGGGAATCACAGAACATCAATTTGATTCATTATGGTTGTTAATCATTATTACTAACTGTAGCTCACTTATCCCAATATTTTTTATTAACTGGCTACCAGATGCTAAAATTGAGATTGAGCATAGTCAATCAATGTAGTTTTTCAGCATAGCAAACAAAAAATGCAAATATTAGAACCCCAAGATAGTCAAGTTTCAGAGAAATCCTATACCCTCAAAGACTGGCAAGGAGGATATGAATCTCTTACCGAAGAATATGACTATTGGATTGATGATATAGAAGGAGAAATTCCTCCAGAATTAGCAGGAACATTATTTAGGAATGGGGCTGGCTTATTAGATATCAACAAGGAAAGATTACATCATCCTTTTGATGGTGACGGAATGATTAGCCGCATTACATTTACCAATGGCCGCGCCCATTTTCGTAACCGATTTGTGCAAACAGCCGGTTATTTAGCAGAACAGAAAGCTGGTAAAATTCTTTATCGTGGTGTTTTTGGTACACAAAAACCTGGTGGTTGGTTAGCTAACATTTTTGATTTAAAAATTAAAAACATTGCTAATACAAATGTGATTTATTGGGGTAAAAAACTCTTAGCATTATGGGAAGCAGCCGAACCTTATTCACTTAATCCCCAAACCTTAGAAACATTAGGAAATGAATATTTTAACGGCGTTTTATCCAAAGGAGAAGCCTTTAGCGCCCACCCACGAATTGATCCAAATGGCACCTTAGTCAACTTTGCTATTAAACCGGGACTATCAACCACAATTACAATCTTTGAATTGAACACAAATGGGGAAATTACCAGCAAACAAAATCATAGCGTTCCTGGTTTTTGTTTTATTCATGATTTTGTAATTACAGAAAATTACTGTATCTTCTTTCAAAATCCTGTTGATTTTAACCCCATACCTTTTGCTTTGGGAATATCCAGCGCAGCCCAATGTATTAAATTTCAAAAAAATCAACCCACAAGAATTATTATTATCCCTCGCAAAACACAAACTAAAAATGTCAAAGTTTTAGAAACCCAAGCCGGTTTTATTTTCCATCATGTTAATGCTTTTGAACTGAGAAATGAAATTATCATTGATTCTATCTGCTATGAATCATTAACAGAAGTCGAACCCAATAGCGATTATCGAAAAACTGATTTTGATACAAATTCACCTCCCCAACTATGGCGATTTAATCTGAATTTATCAGAGAATAAAGTGCAAAATCAGTTAATAGATCCTCGTCCCACTGAATTTCCCACAATTCACCCGAATTACGTAGGTAAATCCTATCGTTATTTATATAGTGCTGCCGCTCATCAATCAACGGTGAACGCACCATTACAAGCCATTTTTAAGGTAGATTTAGAGTCAGGAAGAAAACAACTATGGAGTGCAGCACCGCGAGGTTTTATAGGGGAACCAATTTTTATTCCTCGTCCAAATTCCCAAACAGAAGATGATGGGTGGTTAATAGCGTTAGTTTATGATGCAGAACATCATCGTTCTGATGTAGTGATTTTAGATGCTGAAAATCTGGAAAAAGAGAAACCAGTTGCAAAACTACACCTGAAACATCATATTCCCTATGGTTTACATGGGAGTTTTACACAAGAGACATTTATCGAAAATTTGGGTTGAGTCCATTTTAATAGTAACCCTCAGATCCCCGACTTCTTCGAGAAGTCGGGGATATCGCGGAGTATCTTACAAAAAAAAATAAAATTGTAACAAAAACTACAAAATTGATATCTTTTCTCAAAAAGAGGGTAAGCTAACTATATCAATCCGGTTTACAAAGATACCGTGATGAGGAGTAAGAATTATGGTAACAACGTCTCTCCCACTTATGGAAACTCAATCTTCAGCCTACATTTGCCCTTATGATCAAGCTTGTAGCTATTTAGAATGGGCGGCTAAAGAATTAAAATTAGATCAAGGTATCGTAGAAATACTCAGTCATCCACGAAAAGTTGTTACAGTTTCCATTCCCATAAAAATGGATAATGGCGAAATCCGGGTTTTCCCAGGACACCGGGTACAACATTCGGATATTTTAGGACCCTATAAAGGTGGGATTCGTTACCATGAAGCGGTGACATTACGGGAAGTATCCGCCCTAGCAATGCTGATGACGTGGAAATGTGCATTGTTAGGCATTCCCTATGGTGGTGGCAAAGGGGGAATTCCCATAGACCCCAAAAAGTTCAGTGTGGGGGAATTAGAACGGATTAGCCGCCGTTATATTAGTGAATTAATTAAGGACATTGGACCATCAGTAGATATACCCGCCCCAGACATGGGAACATCAGCGCGAGAAATGGCGTGGATGATGGATACTTACTCTGTTAATGTTGGTCATTCTGTACCTGGAGTAGTTACAGGTAAACCTTTATCTATTGGTGGTTCTCTAGGACGCGAAATGGCGACCGGACGTGGTGTCATGATTATTGTCCGTGAAGCACTTGCAGATCAGGGTAAATCCCTTGTGGGAGTAAGGGTAGCAATTCAAGGTTTCGGTAATGTGGGCGGGGCTGCGGCAGAATTACTACACCAAGAAGGAGCGAAAATTATCGCTGTTTCCACTGGTGCGGGTGGTGTATTTTCTGAAGCTGGTCTTGATATTTCCGCTGTCAAAGCCTACTCTGCTGCAAACCGCCGCAGTGTGGTGGGATTTCCCCAAGGTACACCCATTAGTAATGCAGATTTACTAACTTTACCTTGTGATGTGTTGATCCCCGCCGCATTGGAAAACCAAATTACCGCAGAAAATGTTCATCAAATTCAAGCCAGATTTGTTGCAGAAGCTGCTAATGGTCCTGTGACTTTGGAAGCTAACCGCGTTCTAGAAGCCCAGGGAGTGACTGTGTTACCGGATATTTTAGCCAATGCTGGAGGTGTAGTAGTAAGTTATTTAGAATGGGTACAAGGTCTTTCTTACCTATTCTGGGACGAAGAACGAGTTAACCGGGAAATGGAACATTTGATGGTTCAGGCTTACCGCAAGGTGATTCATGAGTCGCAAGCACGGGGGGTAAATCTGCGATTAGCTGCTTATACTTTGGGTGTAGGTAGAGTCGCGCAAGCTTTGAATGATCGAGGTCTGTATCCTTAGTTGTATTTGCAATTTAGTTTAATTGGGGTGTGTTATGGCTTTAGCCTAACGCACCTTTTTTTCAACCCTTGTACGTCATCTACCAGTAATAGTTTTGCTGATTCCACCTGAGTTCAACGTAAGAGAATAACTTACAAGTGTTGACTGGAAAGAGTTTCAGGATTAAATAAATTTTTACCAATTGTCAATAATTTCTATTTATTGATAATTGATTAGGAATAAATGATATAAATTGTAAATTTTTCTTAAAAACTATTAAATAACATTACTAATCATACTCAAGATTGCACCAAAAATTTAAGAATAAAGTAGTTGTTTAAACAAGGAAAAATGGACAATGGAATTAGAACATTTTCCGCCAATATAGAGAAACGGGGAAGATAGAACCCAAACCCCAAGGTGGAGACCGCCGTTCTTTAATTAAAGGTAAAGAAGAAGAATTGTTGAAAAAAATAGTGATAGAGCAGAATGATATATATTTACGGGAAATTCAAGCAGTAATAAAGGATCAAACAGAAATAGAGGTAAGTATATCCAGTTTATCCCGAACTCTAAAACGCTTAGATTTAAGACGTAGAAAAAAACTTTAGTAGCAAGTGAGCAAGAAACACAAAGAGTACAAGAAATGCGTTATGAATTTCGACGTTGGCTGGATACAATAGATGTCAAAAACCTTGTATTCATTGATGAAACAGGTATAAACCTGGCTATGACACGAAACTACGGTAGAGGTGTTGAAGGTGAAAGGGTCTATGATGATCGTCCAGGAAATAAAGGTAAAAACATCACATTAATTGGAGCTATGAGTGATGAAGGGTTAATTGCCACTATGACCTTTCCTGGTAGTTTAAACACTACTAGTTTTTTAGTTTTTATTGAACAAATCTTACTACCTCAGTTGTGGATTGGCGCAATTGTAGTCATGGATAATTTACCTGTACATTATGCCGAAAAGGCAAGAGTTTTGATTGAATCTGTTGGAGCAAAGGTTAAATTTTTACCTGCATACTCCCCTGATTTATCACCCATTGAATTATGTTGGTCAAAGTTAAAAGAAATCTTACGTTCTGCAAAAGCTCGTAGTGTTGATGCTCTTGATGAGGCAATTACTATGGCGGTTAATGCTATTACTGATGAAAATTCTCTCAATTGGTTTAATCATTGTGGATTGTTTTTTGACCCTATTTAGATAGCTATTTTTGTACTGGACTTGATCGCAAACTGCTGTAACATATTCTTCAGTAAAAACAATTGGATCATCTGTTTCTTGTAAGAAAATCACTACTTGGGTTACAGGAACTTGATATGTACGGATTAATCTCACTGAATAGTCTAACTCCCTAAAAGGAATGGGAGGTTTAGATTGTGGGTTAGTTTGAAATTCAATATGTAAAATCCGATTTTCTGTTTGTAAGAAGGTGACAAAATCAGCGCGAATTGGTTCTATACTCAATTCGGTTTTTAAGACTTTGATGGTTTTTGGTTCTTGGGGAAGTAAGCAGTTAGCAAAATCAAAGGGATATTTTTCTGCTAGTAGTTTACAAACGTTGTCAAAACTCATAGGGTTATTGATGTATAAATTAGAAAATTATTTTGGCTCTCCTAGTTTCACGGAAGAGATAAGATAATTAATTTGTATGTCCACATGAACGACAAACACGAACTTGCTGATTTTTTTCGTTAACTGTCAGCATCATTCCTCTTTTTCCACATTGAGGGCATTGGGGTCCAGTTATCTTCTTATCTTTAGGTAGCTTGATTTGGTGATTACAGGAACGACATTGACGGTAGCGATAATTTCCTTTGCTGACTGTCATTGCTGGTGTGCCACATTTTGGGCAAATATCTCCTTGAGTATAAATATTACTGTATTGCGCTCCACTTCCACAGTGAATACAAATATAATATCTTTTTTCTGGTGATTTATATTTACTTTCTCGACTATCAATTATTGCCTCACATCCCCAGCAGTCATTTAAGTAAATATTACGGTCATGACCAATTCCATGTTTACAAGAGAAAACTGTTACCCTGAATTTAGCCTGAAACGTAGCATAGAAGGGATGATGTGGCATCGTATCTTCACACACGGAACATTTTAATCTTAACCGAATTTCATTAATGCGATTAACCCAACCTGATAACTTTGGAACATAATCTTCAGGTTTTTCCATTTCCTTAATTTTTGGTACGATGTCTGCTATTTCAAAAAGTTCTAGTAAAGACCAATCTCTCCAATCTTGTGAACAATCAGCATAAAGACGCGCACCATAAGATGATCCATAACTGGAAGTATCGGTTTTCTTAGAGTCGAATAAATCACAATCTGTTCTTAGTCGTGGGCAGTAAGCACGAGAGACTCGGTTAGTTTTTAACTGCTTATCTTCATCTCTTGCCCAAGGTTTTGCGACACAATATTTAACTTTTTTAGGTTTACATAAGGGAAGTAATGGGTCTATATCTATAGCTTCAGAAGAAGTCTTTGCTTGTTGTATTACATAATCTATTAACAGTTTATTTACTTTTTCAAAACCTTGATTAGCACTATTTTGATTTTCTTTCACCCATATAATGTTGAGTACGCATCTAACCAAAGAGTCATTTTCTGGATAATTTTTTATGATTTTATTCAGTGCATTTAGAAAGTTAGATGTATTTTTACTTTCTTTCTCCAACCGATAAACACACATTATTTTTGCTTTTCTCGATAAATAACGCCAAAAGGATAAGTCATCAGATTCTATTAATGACCATATTAAATTAACTTGCTCATCTGGAGGTAAGAAAGAAAAACATTGAAGTATGGGTTCTTGATATTTTAACCATTTTGGTAGTCTTTCTATTAATTCAATCTGTTCTTTAATAGAAAAAGTTTTAAGAATATTTCCTATTTTTAGGATAATATCTTTATTTTCTACTGCATCTTCTTTTTTAAGCTTGGATAAAAGTATATTAACTTTCTCGTGTGCTGGTAAAAACTCTAATATTTCATCGCATTTTTTTACACTCTCTGATAGTAAAGACAACAGTTTCAGAAGATTATTGTTTAAATTTTCAGTCAGTAATTGTGAAATTCTAGCTATGATAAATTCATGATCATTAACGTTATTCTTAAATTTTTCTACAAGGATAGTAATTTGTTCAATAGATGGTAAAAATATTAAAATAGCATCGTGACTTTTAATCCAATATTTATCTTGAAATATGGAAATTAGTGAAGGAATTTCTTCTAGTGCAGATTCTTCAAGTATTTTAGCAATTTCTAAAAATTTATCTTGATGACTTAAATCTTTTTGATTACTAATTTGACTAACAAGTATTCCAATACGTCTATCTCGCGGTGCTATGGTCCAAATCTGTTTTTCTAGAATAATATAATTAGGTATTACGCCCCACAGAGAAATTGATGCTGAAACTTCTAAAATATCTTGCAAATCATTTAATAGTGTTTCTTTAATATGAGAATCATTTTGCACATGACTTATAAGTTCAATTAAGCATTTGATCTGTAGTTCTTGATTCAGTTTTTTACGATGTTCTGGAGCATCTAAATATAATTCATACAACTTATTTATAACCTTATTGCATAAATTTGAATTAAGATTTTGAGACTTGTTTATTATATTAAATATGTCTTCTCGTAAACTATCATCTATTTCTTTAGTGAAATCATCCCTTAAAATTTGTAAGAATAGTTGACGTTGATCTTTATCAGGTAATACTGGTGTAAGACTTTCAACTTCAAAGTAAAGCGATATAGGTTCTGGTAGATCACGTAAAAAACGTCGTTTTTCCCATAATGCGTATCTGTTTAATTTTTGAGATGCTAAAGATACAGCTTCATCTAGAGAATGATTATTGAGATAACCCCAAAGTCCAAAAGCACAAAATCTAGGATCTTTGTGGCTCAGACAACGTTCAATAATATCTGAATCTGTTTCTTCTTTATTAAGTAAGTGTACATTTATTGCTTTACATTCATTGCCATCTTGTTGCAATTCAAATTTCACAAGTCTTCCAGATTGTAAATCTAATTCGGAACAATTAATTTCTTTTTTATGTACTAATATATTATCTTGATAATCAGAATCTATAAACCAATAATTATTGGGATGAGTAGAGTTACAAAAATTTTTAAGTTTGCCAACTTCCTTAAATAAATTTAAGTTTTTAGCTATTGCTTTATTAGTTTGCGGATTTATTTTTACATTAAATGTGACTAATATTCCCTCGCTTAAACAAGTTTCTTCACAACGAACTTGCTCTCTATAGACTTTTATTTGTGATCCATCTTCACGTTGAATATACCCAAAATTATTTTCTCTTCCTCTTGTGGAGTCATACCCACCAAACCACTTTACAAAACCAATTTCCCTCATGGTTCACCTGTGTTTATATTAGTCTTTATTAAATCCTGCAAATCCTTAAATCCTGGATATCCTGATTCAGACAAATTAAATATCAGGTTCAACACCCAACTTTCTTAACTGTTCTATCAACCTTTCCTTTTGTTCTATTGGAGTCAAAACCCAATTACCAGAAATATCATACCAGCGTAACCAAGGCTGCTGAATATTATTATAAGTTCCCTCCCAAACTCCCAAACCTAATTCTATTTCTGGTATCCAAAAACGAGAATTTGATGATGATAAATCTATTTCCGCATAACGACCACCATCTAATTTAAACATTCTAAACTCATACTTGTAACGGTCAAAAATAGCATAATAGGGAATCCTTAAAATCTGTTCATAAACTTCCCATTTTGTAGGCGGTTTTTCCACATTCCGCAAAGTCTGTCCTAAATCTTCCTTTTCAGTTCCTGGTGATAGTAATTCAACTATAATAAAAGGAGTAATTCCCTCTTGCCAAATTACATAACTTAAACGTAAATCACCATTTTTATAAAGAGGAGAAACATCCACAGATACAAACCAATCTGGTCTTTTGTACCATGTGGGATGATGAGGATCATAATAGAGGTTCAGATCACTAGCGGTAAATATTTTGTTGCTAGGATAGGTAGGAGAATTAAAAGTTTCGTCTAATAAACGAGGTTGTAATAAATGAAATTGATCAGGCAAACCTTTCTCCTCTGGATCTTCACTTTTGAGATCATACATCGTTGGTAACACTTCTTGAGGTGAACGGGGCGGATCTGTTTGATACATATTACTATTCCTTGAAAATTTAATTTATTGTGTGTTCACGGTATTTCTATTGTGCCGAAATTAATAGGATATAGATTTTTATTCTTGACAAGGATCTGATAGTGGTGGATGCCAACCAGCTTCTACCCAAAAACGCCGAGCAACTTGAATAGAAGGCTCATCACGTCGTTTATCATTGAAGTCAAAGCGATCGCTAGTAGCTCTTCCTGTAGGCGTTGTACCTACAATTTTTATACCATCTTTTGTCCATATAAAATGCCCTGACCATTCTTGCTGACGAGGGTTAAATAAAGCAACTTTCTCTTGAGTTTTAGGATCAGTAGCTACTATAAAATTATAATGACGCTCATTACAGCGATGACAAGCCAAAGCTAAATTATCCATTTCATCTGAACCTCCCAAAGACTGCGGCATAATATGGTCAATGGTAAAACGGTCGGGACTCAGGTATTCAGGAGAGTGGCAATATTCACAGAGGAATTTAGCTCGTTTTCTTATAAGTCGTCGAGTTGGTTCGGACACCATTTACTTTTAGCCGCTAGTTGAGCATTAATTAAGGTAAATATTCGCTGTAACTCCGAGATACCTACATATTCCGCTTCCTCTTCAGAAGTCAGCGTATCAGATGTTTTCTTTGCTAATAGTTCTTCAAAACGTATCTGTAGTTCTTCGGTAAATTTAAATAGATAAATATTACCAAATTCACTCATCTTCATACCAGAAGATATTAAAGACGAAGGTTGAACCATTAATTGAGTAGTCATTGTGTGTTCACAGTGTCTTTATTTCTATTATCTCATAAAAAATCCTGCAAATCCTTAAATCCTGGATATCCTGATATGGCTAACGCCACGCTTAGCTATCAGACAAAAAAATATACTTTATAACTCATCCTTTCCCAACCGCAGACAAGAACATTTTTGCAAAAAAACCGCTGCTTTTTGATCAGCATCTGGATTATTAATATGTATTGGTGTTGGTCGAATAATCCCCTTAAATAAATCATCTAAACCGTAGGGAGTAAAAAATTGCCATTCTCCCTGTTTAGTCATCCTAACTCCTACAGCAGTCGCCGTATGTAACCAACTTATAATCCCATCTTCTGTACTATTATAAGTCATTCTTCCAGCCCGCCAATTTCCAAAACTAGCTTGATTTTTAACATCAAACTCCTGTTCAGGAAATTGTGTTTTCAAAGTAGACTTAGCAAATAATTCTTGTTCACGATTTCCTGTTTCATCAAAAAAAGCAATATCAAAATCTTTGATGAATAAATCACATTCTTGCCCAAACAGAGAACGCCAAACTGTATTTCTGACTGCACCCCCAGCCAACCACCAGTTAGGTAAATCGAGTTGGGCTATTGCAGGTAAGACGGTGGCAATAATAGAATTAGAAAGAATAATTTGTAATTGTGTATTATTATTCATAATGTATAATTTAGAGGAGCATGAATAATATGACCATAGATAGTAATACTTTGGATTTAGTGGCTGGAGGATTAGCAATCATTATTTTGGCAGGGGGAATGTTAATGATGTTTACTACCATTTTCAGCACTAAAAAATAATCAATTTATTCACCCAGTAGAGACGTTCCATGGAACGTCTCTACATTTTTTTTCGCCAGGTGTCTATTTAAGAAACATCTGCACCAAAAGCTATCCTAATTACCCAAAATATCATTAAAGTGGCGATCGCTAACCAATCACCCATTTTCAACTTTAACTCTTGCCATTTAACTCGATGTTCATTGGGACTCGTAAAACCCCTTACCATCATCGCATTTGCCATTTGTTCCGCCCGCAAAAGCAGATTTTCTAATAATCTCTCAGTCACAATTAACCAAACTTTTGCCCCTCCTTTTAATCCTAGTTTTTTCCAATTAATTGCCCTAGTCATTACAGAACGCACTAGGTTTTGGATTTCTTCTAAAACTAGGGGAATAAACCGCAAAGATAAAGTTAACGTCAGGGTAATTTCTGTAACGGGAATATTGAACCTTCTCAACGGCTGCATTAAACTTTCCATTCCCGAAGTAATTTCTTCCGGTGCAGTTGTGAGTAAATATAAATTAGTGCTGTAGATTAATGTAAAAACCATTGTACTCAAGCTAATTGCCAAATCCAAAGAACGGCGATTTACTTTCACAAATCCTTTATTAAATAGCACATAGCTATATTCTTTATGACTATCTGCTAATTCGGGAGTAACTTGGATCTTTTTATCAGTTATTGGTTGGGTGAGGACTTGTTCATTTGCAGGTAAGCGAGACTGATAACTTACACCTAATCCATCAGGACTAATGGAGGCAATGACTAATACCATAAATGATAATATCAACAACCAGCCCATTTGTTGTCGCCATACTCGCAGAGGAATTTTGGCAAATACAGTAAAAGTAATTAGCAGTAATACCAATAATACCCGCCAATAGTTATTAGCGACAATATAGCTACTCAGAAAGCTCAATAACCAAATTAACTTAACTCGCGGGTCGAGTTTATGTAACCAAGTTTGCGGTTCTTCTAAGTAAAGTCCGAGAGGAAGCGATCGCAATAAATCCATATTTTGTCAGTTGTCATTGGTCAGTTGTCAGTAAGCCACCCGGAAATAAAACTCCGGTCTAATAGCTAAAGTACGTTAAAACGCACTCTGATTAACTCAAAATCAAAAATTATCCTATTTATAGAATAAATAAACATAAAACAGTCGGTTTTAACCGACTTTAGCTTTTAGACAGGGAATTTATTCCCTGGCTTCCTTTTTGGCTTCCTAACTGACTCCTTACGTTTCCTATTTTACACGAGTAGCTCGGTTTGGACCGCCAATTTCCACGTCTCGAACTTTCTTACTGCGCCAAAATAGCCGAATGGGTGTACCTTGAAAGCCTAACTGTTTGCGGAATTGGCGTTCAATGTAACGGCGATAATTATCATTAAAGCGGGTATTATCATTAACAAACAGCGCGATAGAAGGCGGCTGACTGCTAACTTGAGTACCGTAGTATATCTTACCCTGACGACCGCCCCGTGAAGTCGGTGGTGAATGCCAACTGATAGCATCTTCTAGCACTTCATTAATTACTGATGTACTCACACGGCGTTTGTGTGCCTCAGCCGCTGTATTTACCAATTCTAAAATCTTTTCTACCCGTTGTCCCGTAACAGCACTCACATAAATGGTATCTGCCCATTCTGTAAAGTGTAAGCGTGATTCCAATTCTTTTGCATGATCATAGATGGTATACGAGTCTTTCTCAACAGCATCCCACTTGTTGACGACAATAACACAAGCGCGACCTTCTTCTAAAACGCGACCTGCTAATTTCTGATCCTGTTCAGTTACGCCATCTACGGCATCAATCACTAATAAAACCACATCAGAGCGGCGAATAGCTTTGAAAGCACGGTTAATACTGAAAAATTCTGTCCCGTATTCTATATGTTTCTTTTTGCGAATACCAGCAGTATCAATTAACCTATAGGTTTGATCACCTCGTTCAACTACTGTATCAATTGTATCTCTAGTTGTTCCAGAAATAGGACTGACAATAGCTCTATATTCACCAACAAACGCATTGAGTAGGCTGGATTTCCCCACATTTGGTCTACCAATAATGGCAACTTTAATTTCCTTATTTTCCTCTTCTTCTACTATCAGAGGAATGTGATTCATTAACTCATCCAGGATTTCCCCTGTCCCACTACCATGAATCGCGGAAATGGGGAAAGGTTCACCTAGTCCCAATTCCCAAAATTCAGCAGCTTGAATCACCCCTTGATCTGGAGATTCACATTTATTCACAGCCAGTAATACGGGTACTGGTTGTTGACGTAACCATTCAGAAATTTCTTCATCCGCGGGCATCAAACCAGCTTGTCCATCCACAACAAAAATAGCAGCACAAGCTTCTGAAAGTGCTGTTAACGCCTGTTGGCGAATCATGGGGAGAAATTCGGTGTCATCGTTAAAAACCAAGCCACCTGTGTCCACTACCACAAATTCCCGATCATTCCAAAAAGCTGGACGATAGGTGCGATCGCGTGTTACCCCTGGTTCATCATGGACTATTGCCGTTTGATCTCCGGCAAGACGATTAACAAAGGTGGATTTGCCCACATTGGGGCGACCGATAATTGCAACAATTGGCAATGGCATAAACTAGAGTTCTTTAGTGCTGAGTGTGTAGGTGTGCTGAGTTTTGTCTCTACGTTCTTCACCCAGCACTGTTTTAGAGAACTATTTATTTTACCATGGTTTTTGATAATTAGGAGTTTTTGAAAAAGTTGTCTGTCAGGGTAGGGAACTCTTAACTCTTAACTGGGAACAGTTTTGTTCTAAAAATCTGCAATTAGAAATAATTAAATTTGTCAATACTGTAGCCAAATTAGGATGGTTCAAAGGCTGTATAAGCATTGTGAGTACGACCAAGTGAGGTAAACTGCGATATTTACAGAATTTTTTGTGTCAACATACGAGCTATGTAGACTGGTTCAGGAAGATTGTCTTTGCGAGCTAATTTTGTTATTTTGGGGTTACTATGTCTTTAAGTACGAAATTTTGTTATGAGATTCAATATTTATGGTGACATAGTATTAAATTTTGTTTGTGTTAACTATTTTATTTTTGAACACCATGTTCATCAACCAAAAAGTTTGTATAGCTATCGCTGGTGCTACCTTGGCTGGGACGATGATTGCTTCTGCTTCCCCTGCTGGTGCTGTTGTTTTTACCTATAATGGTTTAAAGTACGATGTAACTACGCACAGTTTCAATGGCAATGATGCTTTTTTCGGCACAAACGCTTTGAACAGTCCACGTAATGCGTTGTGGGGAAATCAATCTCTTGCTAATGGATTGGCTAGTGTTGTTGGTTGTCCATCAAGCGGTTGTTACGTGAATCCGACTGGAATAAATGGGAATAATTGGGCAGGAGCGTACTTCGCTTATGCAACCCAGACTGAACACGTACCTGGAAAGACGAACTCCATTCTAAGTTTAGCGTCAATACAGCCGAACAATTCAACCCAACTTCCATATATAGGAGAAGTTCAACACTCCTACAACATATATAACTGGAATAATCCCAATCGAACATTCGCTATAGCTATAGGTGTGCCTGTGCCTTGGGATATTTCGGGGAGTGGTACTATTCTTGGTTCTATAACAGGAATTGGTCTTGGTGTAGGGTTAAAGCGATTAAAAAGCAAAAAAACATTAACAATAAGTTAAGCTGGCGTTAAAAATTCAATCTATGTAACAATACCTTGTCCAAATCGAAAAAACTCTTGATTTGTAGGTTGGGTTGACGTATGTTACCCAACAAATGCGTCGGGTTGCGCTGTCGCTTAACCCAACCTACAAAAAATGGACTTTTTGTCAGTTGTCAGTTGTTAGTAGGGGCGAAGCATTTGGAAGATAAATTATCGGTCATTGCCAAAAATAGTTCTCCAAATGCTTCGCCCGTACAGTTGTCAGCATTTGGAAGATAAATTATCGGTCATTGCCAAAAATAGTTCTCCAAATGCTTCGCCCGTACAGTTGTCAGTGGTAATAATTCTTGCCTGTTCCCTGTTCCCTGTTCCCTGTTCCCTTTCACTCAACTATTGTAGCGATCGCTTCGTCAATTCCAGAAGATACACTAGGTAATTCCAGACAATATCCCGCACCGTAGACAGTCTTAATGTAGCGTGGATGACGAGGATCTGGTTCGAGTTTGGTTCTCAAATGACGAATATGCACGCGAATAGTCTCAATATCATCATCAGGATCATAACCCCAAACTTCTCTGAGGATTTCGCTGGGGGAAACGGTTTGTCCGTGACGTTGTAGCAAGCAGTGGAGTAACTCAAATTCTAAATGAGTCAATTTCACTGTTGTTTTGAACCAGATAGCCTCAAATCTTTCGGGAACGAGAGTAATCGGTCCATAGTTGAGAATTTCGCTATGTTTTGCAGCTTGGGGAATCCTGTCCGTGCGTCTTAATAAAGCCCGTACCCGCGCTAATAACTCTTCTAGCTCAAAGGGTTTGGTGAGATAGTCATCCGCACCAGCATTAAAGCCTTCTACCTTGTTTTGAGTTTGGCTTAAAGCAGTTAACATCAATACAGGAATTTCGGAAGTGCGTTCATCCCGACGTAAGCGTTGACAAACTGTAAACCCATCTACTCTAGGTAACATGAGATCGAGCATAATTAAGTCTGGTTGTAGCTGGAGAGCCAGCGCCTGACCTTTGATACCATCTTCGGCTTGACTAACATCGTAGCCCGCCATTTCCAAGTTGACGGCAACAAGTTCTGAAATCGCTGGGTCATCGTCTATGACAAGAATCCTCGGCATTCTTAAAAATTATAACTACTTTATTTAAGGATAATTGACGTTTCCTCGACTACCAAAATTTCGCTTTGCTGATTCTGGGAAAAAGTTGAGGGATTGTGAGATCATGGAGCAAACTCTAGACAGTTGTTTTCCTTGATATATAAAAAGATTACCACCTCAATTATAAAAAATATGTTAAACCTAATATAAATATTAAAAGTAAATGATTGTAATATTTATATGTATAAATACGAGTATTTGCCGCCCTATTTTTTGCAAAATGGCGTGACCATGACGACTTATACAGCTTTATGGGCTAATCGTGATTGGGAGAGTAAAACTACTCACCCAGAACCAAAATACCAGGAAGTCATCTTCACAGGTGGTCAAGGTGTGCCAATTTTTGGAAAAGTTGCTATTCCCCCAAATGTCCATAGTACGATTGTTGGCACTTATGGTATTACTGGAGAATTAGACCAACAATGGTTTTTAAGAATTTTGGGACGCAAGGCTTACGCCCAAGGCTATGCTGTGGTGTTATTTGATTGGCGGGCGCATGGTAAAACCGCAGAATTATCGCCAACATTGACTTCTGATGGTTTGTATGAAGGGGAAGATTTTGTCAGAATTGCGGAAACTGCGGCAAAAATGGGTTGTCCTTCACCATTTTGGTTTACGGGCTATTCTTTGGGGGGACAATTGGCTTTGTGGGGAGTGAAAGCCGCAGCGGATTTAGCACCTAAAGACATTGATATTGCAGGTGGGGCGGTGATTTGTCCGAGTTTGGATTCGTTCCGTTCATTGACTTATTTGGTTACACACCCCTTTGGTAAATATATTGAATCTCGCATTGCTAAGGAATTGAAAAAACTGGCCTGGAAAATTCATGCTGTTTATCCTGAATCTATGCAACCAGAAGCTATTGAACGGGCTAATAGTATTTGGGGATTTGATGAAGAATTGGTGATTGCACCTTTGGGTTTTGCCACCGTCGCTGATTATTATCAAGCCAGCAGTGGGTTAGAATTATTACCTAAATTGTCCAAACCAACTTTAATTTTATATGCTGCTGATGACCCTTTATTTGATCCTGCCATTATTCCTGATTTAGAAGCCGCTGCTACGAAAAACCCTGACATAGATTTATTACTGACTCGCTACGGTGGCCATGTTGGTTATGTGAGTAGCAAAAAATGTCAAAATCAATATGAAGATCCTGATCAATGGTGGGCTTGGAATCGTGTTTTAGAGTGGATAGAAACAAGCCGTAAGTAGGTTAGCGTTGAAAATCGTCGTTATGGCACTAGGCAAGAGGCAAGAGGCAAGAGGCAAGAGGCAAGAGTGAAGAGGCTTTGGGCGATTTTACTTTTCGTTACATATTACTCTTCGAGAAGCCGCTCCGCGTCTACGGTTTTTTTCCGTTCACCTACTTAGCCAAAAAATTGAAAATGGTTCTATGCAAAAAAGTAAAGTTTAATTATTAGCGATTGTGTTTAATTTTAATTGGCTACCTGCACCTAAAAAATTAGATTTGTTATTAAATGATGTGCATATTTGGCGCATTAATTTAAATTCATCAGAATCACAATTACAATTTTTTCGAGAAACTTTATCTAGTGATGAAATTGCTCGCGCCCAAAGGTTTTATTTTCCTGAACATCGGCAAAGATTTATTGCCGGACGCGGTACTCTCCGCGCCATTTTAGGGCAATATTTGGGTATTGATCCCAAACAAGTAGAATTTGAATATCAGCCCCGTGGTAAGCCTTTATTAGCGGCTAAATTTGCTGATCAAGGATTATTATTTAACTTATCTCATTCCCAAGATTTGGCTTTGTGTGGAGTAAGTTATCAACATCAAATTGGTGTGGATTTAGAATATATTCGCACTATGTCTGATTTGGAAGGTTTGGCAAAAAGATTCTTTTCTTTTAAAGAATATGAATACCTGCGACTATTTTCTCCCCAAGAACAACAACAAATATTTTTCCGTTATTGGACTTGCAAAGAAGCTTATTTAAAAGCCACAGGAGATGGTTTAGTACAGTTAGAAGAAATTGAAATATCTTTAACACCAAATCAACCAAGTCAATTACTTGTATCAGGAGATTGGAATTTAAGAGAATTAACACCAGCAGAAAATTTTGCGGCTGCGGTTGTAGTTGCAGGTAGCAATATTAATTTGCATTGCTGGGAATATTACTGAAAAAGAGTTCAGAAGTGAGAATCAATTATTGGGGATACTGAATTCTTTTTTATTCCCTCTTCTGACTTCTGACTCCTATTCTAGATACTTTCTATTTCAAAATCGCGTAAGTGGGCTTTAAATTTTTTGCCAAACTGCACTAAAAAAGGAAAGTTAGCACTCACGGGTCTACCCTGCCATTGGGTGACAATAGCCACTATTTCTCCTTCTGTACCTTTGATGTCAAAAGCCTGACCGCGATGTTCAGGATGATGATAAACTACTACTGATTCTTTCACTTGCACGCGATCGCCTACTTTCATAATATCTTATGTATCTAACTTTTTTTGTTCCCAAACCATCTCCACAGCTTTTTTGAATATAAAATCCAGCATGATTTAATGGCAAACTCAATTTTACAACACATCGCGCTATTCAGCCGTGGAACAAACTTGTATATTTCTTATTAAGATGATTGGTAATTGGTAATTGGTAATGGGTAATTGGTAATGGTAATACTCTTTTCCCTACCTCCCCTACCTCCCCTACTTCCCCTACCTCCCCTACTTCCCCTACTTCCCCTACCTCCCCTACCTCCCCTACCTCCCCTACCTCCCCTACCTCCCCTACCTACTCCCTGCCTCCCCTACCTCCCCTACCTCCCCTACCTACTCCCTGCCTGGACAGAATTCTCGCACCTTTTGGGGAAGTTGCCGACAGACTTGTGAGAATGATTGGGGAGATAATTGCCACCAAGCAAATAAACCGACAGTGGTACTTCCCAGCAACAAAACTAATAATCTCGCAAATAGTCCCAAACCTTTGCTTCTAGATGGTTTTATCGGTGCTGTCTGTGCTTCTGTCAGACTTAAATCAAGCAGGGCTTGGGAACTTGCGGCTAAATCTGTTTCTATGGATGCTGTGATAATTAATGCTTCTGAATCGGGAACAGCTAAGGGTTGGGGAGGAGTAATTTCTGCCGGAGGTGCGGGGATAATTGCCATTGAGGATGGTTTGTCCACACGACAAAGGGTCAATACTACAGATATATTATCTTGGCCATTCTTTTCATTGGCGAGTTTAATTAATTCCTGGGTAGCATCTGCTATGTCTAAATCGCCTGTAAGCACGGGAATTGCGTAGTCTTGCCAGGATTGTTCGACTAAATTGCGATCGCTTAAACCATCGGAACACAGCAATAAAATCCCATCTTCTTCTATGATAAATCGTTGAATCGAAAAGTTGAGAAATTCGGCTTCTTTTGTGCCTAGTGCTTGGGTCAGGGCTTTGGCTTCTGGGATTTGCAATGCTTGACGATATAAAGTTTTCCCTAAACCAACTTTTCGTTTTACCATATCATCATCTACAGTCAGAAGTTGACAATAATTCTGGGTTATCCAATAAGCCCGACTATCACCAATATGGGCTAAATAAAGTTCGTGGGAATTTTCTAATTGTTCTCCTCTTTGGGGGATTTGCAAGGACATGATTAAGGTTGTGGCCATGCGTTCTTTGCCCTGGCGTTTTTGCTCGTCATTGCGCGACCATATCACATTATTAACGACTCGCAAACAAGACTCTATTTGTTGATATAATAAATCCGGGGTTAATAGTTCTGTTTGTTGTCCTATCTCTGTTAATAAAGCCCGCATTTGCAATTTGAGAGACTGCAAAGCTAATTGACTCGCAACTTCACCACCTTCATGGCCACCAATACCATCACAAATAATTGCTAGTCGTGGTTGTAATTGATCATCTATATCTCTCGGATGACTGGGATAACAAGCATCTTCATTATGTTTAATAACAGTTCCAGGATCTGTTGCCCCGGCTATGGTTAAATATAAAGGTAAGTCGGCGGCTGTTGTTAGCAATAATTCATTAAGTTGAGTATTGATGATCTGTAAATCAATTTCTGGTTGACACATTAACTCAACTATGATGTTTAGTTTTTCGGCAATTGTGGTTTTGGCTATTGTCACCCAGTTCCGCCAAGAATTACCTAAATCTTGTAAAGTTGGTGGTTCTGTACTTTGATGCAGTTCTAATAACCGAATACACCAACCTTGCACACATAAATTATCTGCTAATAGTAAGCTTTGGGCAACTCCTAATTTTGATAAATGTGTCCATAGTTGGAGAATTTGCCATAACCAGTAAACTTGTCTGACGGGAGATGCTTGTTCCCAGGAGTCGGTAATTTTCGGGTAAATGCAGCCTATTTCATCTATGGGGGCATTTTCTAGCAGTAAAATATCACCATATATTTCTGCTAAGGAAGTAAACCCATAAGCTTGGGGAATATGTAAACGTTGTGAATATAAGCTGAGATAGGGAATAACGATATTTGGCAGTGGGGCAGGTATATGTGGTAGGGTTGCAGGCTTGGTATCTAGCCAAATTTGTGGGTTGATGACTTCATATCTGTCTGCTACTTTTGTTCCTGGGGGAATTTCTGCTACTTGGTTGCCAGTTGCCCGGAGATAGCGGTAAATTAGGGGAGTGTGACAGCGATCGCAAATAGTATCCCCCACAGAGTTAATTGGTTGATCACATTCGGAATTTGGGCAATTAATAATCCGTTGATTAGAAAGCATAATTAAATTGATGATTAGTTTTTTCTGTAAATATTCACTGTATTGATGTATCTAATCTCAAGTTAAGATGGAACTGCATGGAATCAGATTTTAAGAATATTTGAACGCAGATAAACGCAGATAAGGATGGATCAATAGATTTCATGATTCTTTGCAGTCTCTCATAAAATTAGTACGAGTAAATCTATTGTAAGGGAAAAGCGTTATGCCAAGTTTTACCTTAATTTGGCTGTTAGCAGGGTCGGTTCTGTGTTTAACGGAACTTTTTTTACCATCAGCTTTTGTTTCTTTCATGATGGGTATTAGTGCCTTGATGGTGGGATTATTATCTTACTTGGGGATAGGAAATTTGTGGATACAAGTTACAGCTTGGCTTTTATTTTCCACAATTCTGATTATCCTGTCTCGGCGGTTTTTGCAACCACGACGACGGAAATCAAAAATTCAAGATGCAGTCATAGCTGAAACTTTAACGGAAATTTTGCCGGGACAGGTGGGCAGGGTACTATACGAGGGTAACTCTTGGCGAGCAAAATGTGATGACGACAAAATCAGCTTACCACCTCAGCAAACTGTTTATGTGGTGAGAAGGGAAGGGACGACTTTAATTGTCATTCCAGATAATTTTTTGAGTTAGTTGTCAGTAGGGGCGAAGCATTTGGAAGATAAATTATCGGTCATTGCCAAAAATAGTTCTCCAAATGCTTCGCCCCTACAGTTGTCAGTTCTGGCTTTAATGGTCAATACCTGTAAATTAGGAGAAAATTATTATGGAACAGTTTTTTTTACTGGTCTTTTTGGCGCTGGGTGGTTCTGCTGTTGCTGGATCTGTGCGTGTTGTTAATCAGGGAAATGAAGCTTTGGTGGAAAGATTGGGTAGTTATAACAAAAAAATGCACCCAGGGCTAAATTTTGTGATCCCGTTTATTGATAAAGTTGTCTACCAAGAAACTATTCGGGAAAAAGTTCTCGATATTCCGCCTCAAAAGTGTATCACCCGCGATAATGTGGGCATTGAGGTAGATGCGGTGATTTATTGGCGGATTGTAGATATGGAAAAAGCCCGCTATAAGGTCGAGGATCTGCAATCGGCGATGGTAAATTTGGTGTTGACTCAAATTCGTTCGGAAATGGGACAATTGGAGTTAGATCAAACTTTTACTGCCCGTACCCAAATCAATGAATTGTTATTACAGGAATTGGATGTTTCTACTGATCCTTGGGGTGTAAAGGTGACGCGAGTGGAGTTGAGGGATATTATTCCTTCTCAAGCAGTCCGGGAAGCAATGGAATTACAAATGTCGGCGGAACGTCGCAAACGGGCATCTATTTTAACTTCGGAAGGTGATAGGGAATCTGCGGTTAATAGTGCCAGAGGTAAGGCTGATGCCCAACTTTTGGACGCTGAAGCTCGACAAAAATCAGTAATTATGCAGGCAGAAGCTGAACAAAAAACAATCATTCTCAGGGCGCAAGCAGAACGCCAACAACAGGTTTTAAAGGCACAAGCGATCGCTGAATCTGCTGAAATTATTGCCCAAAGAATCAAAGCTAACCCTGATGCTCAAAAAGCTCTGGATGTGCTGTTAGCATTAAATTATTTGGATATGGGGACTACTATTGGTAAAAGTGATAGCAGCAAGGTGATGTTTATGGACCCCCGCAATATTCCCGCTACTTTAGAAGGTATTCGTTCTATTGTTTCAGATAATACTTCTGATCCCAAACCTCTCTTTCCCAGCAATTAAATAATTCCTTCTTTCCTTGTTTCTTTCTTCATTCCTTCTTCCTTCTTCCTTCTTCCTTCATTCTGACTCCTGACTCCTGACTCGGTGACTCCTTGACTCGACATTTTGTACACAGTCCAAAAAACTCTAGAGTGTGATAAAACACTTTAAATTGATGGCTGGTTTGTAATTGGTTTTCGAGTTCATGGACAGGACATTGATGAATGGGAATGGAAATACCGCATTGTAGGCAGGTGAGATGGTGTTTATCTTGTTGTACTAAGCTATAAAGGGCTTCACCATTTGCCAAAGTTCGCACCTGCACTAAGCCTTCTAATTTGAGAGCATCCAAGGAACGGTAAACTGTTGCTAAACCCATGCTTTGTTTGAGATTACGTAATTCTACGTAAATATCCTGGGCAGAAATGCCTTGTTTAAGATTTTGTAACAGGTTTAAAATCCGTTCTTGACTACGGGTATGTATGGCTCTCATAAATGTTGGTTAAATTTGTATCTATGTAGGTGGAATTCATGAATTCCCCTACTCCTCATTATATTTTCACTCAGTTAGACCATAAAAGTTATAGGATAGCGATCGCAGCATTCAGCAAAAAGCCTGTGCAAATAAAATATATAGCTAAAATTTTCGTGACACTTAGAACTTCAGTTTTAGATCCTGCTGGTGTGGCTGTACAATCTGGCCTCAAACAAATGGGATACGACAACGTGGAACAGGTGAGAATTGGTAAGTACATTGAGTTAACTATTGTCGCACCTGATGAGATGAAAGCGCGTCGAGACTTAAATCAAATCTGTGATCAAATGTTATCAAATCCTGTCATCGAAAATTATCGCTTTGACTTGATTGAAGTAGAATCACAAACTGGCGTATTTTGAAATGGGTAATGGGTAATTGGTGATTGGTGATTGGTAATGGGTAAGAGGGAAAATTCTTACCTTTTGCCTATTCCCTGACAACTGACAACTGTACGGGCGAAGCATTTGGAGAACTATTTTTGGCAATGACCGATAATTTATCTTCCAAATGCTTCGCCCCTACTAACAACTAACAACTGACAACTGACAAACAATGAAATTCGGTATTTTAGTTTTTCCAGGTTCTAATTGTGATCGTGACGTTGCCTATGTTACTAGAGATTTGCTAGGACAACCAACGCGCATGGTTTGGCATCAAGAGACAGATATTAGTGATATAGATGTAGTGATTGTCCCCGGTGGCTTTAGTTATGGGGATTATTTGCGTTGTGGGGCGATCGCTCGCTTCTCTCCTGTGATGCAGCAGGTGATTAATCATGCACAACAGGGTAGATTTGTCATCGGTATTTGTAACGGTTTTCAGGTATTAACTGAGGCTGGTTTATTACCTGGGGCATTGGCTAAAAATCAGGATTTGCACTTTATATGCGATCGCTCTCCCTTGAAAGTTGAGCGTAATAATTTACCTTGGACTCAAGGTTATGCGGAAGGGGAAATCATCACTTTACCCATTGCCCACGGAGAGGGGCGATTTTACGGTGACGAAACCACTTTAGCAGAAATCGAAGCCAACGGACAAGTTTTATTTCGTTATCAAGAAAATCCCAACGGTTCACTCAACAACATTGCAGGGATTTGTAATCTTCAAGGCAATGTTTTGGGAATGATGCCACATCCAGAAAGAGCAGCAGATAAAGCGTTAGGTAATAGCGATGGTTTGCGTTTGTTTGAGGGGTTGTTGGGGAAGGTAGCGGCTTTGGTGTAATAGATTCCCGGCTTCTGAGTGGAGTCGGGGATTTTTATATTTACTATACTTGGTATCAAATTCTTTTATTATTATTAGTATTCATTACATCAACTAAACATTTTTTAAGAACACAGATGGAGAAACATGAAAGAAATTACTAAGTTTCTCGATTTGTTCAATAGTTAGAGGTTGTTCTCCTGACAAAATATCAGATATTATAGTTTCATCGGCAAAAATTGGCATTAAATCTTTGGGTTGTAAATTCAATTCTGTCATTAATACTTTTAATAATTCTACTCCATAAATATCTGCTACAGGATAATTTTCTTCTTCATATTCAGATACTACTAATCCTAATAAATGCAGATAATCTCGTTCATCAGTAGTTAAATTTTCTTGATCTAATAAAGAATCAATAATATTTTGAGTTATGGCTAATTCTTCCTCTGAGGTAATTTTTCTGGGAGGAAAAGCAGTGATCAATTCTAGATATGTTTTAGGTGTACCAAGGGTCTTGTTTCCAATTTTGTTTGTCATATTCTGCATGGGTAAGGATATGGCGAATATACACTTCTTGATATTGATAGTCTACTAAAGCGATCAGTCGGTAATTGTTCCCACTAACGTTGAAAACGGTGAAGTTACCAACTAAATCCGCAGATGGGAATACTTGACGTAATTGAACAAAGTTTTCCCATTTGGCTTTATTAACAATTTTATACCATGTTTCTAGATTTGATTCAGATTTTGGATGCTGCTGCGAAAATTCTTTTAATCTCTTTTTGCTGATAATGTGCATATCTAGACGTTAAGCAATTTTTTGATAAACAACATTAATTTTAGGTTGAGATATTTCTGTTTCTTGAGTGTCAAATAAATTAGCATCAACTTGAATACAATTATTCAAAACATTAACAGGTAATAATTCTGTTACTCCTAAAATATCTACAGAATAACCATCCCTGATAAAAACAGTAATAATTTCTTGAGAACTTTTCACTAAGGTAGCTTCTAAATCTAGAATTTGTCCTTCTTCTTGCAAAAGTTGTAAAAAATCTGAAGAAGAAATAGTCGTATTTTCTTGATTATTTAAAATAGACGTTAAACGATTTCCTAATAATCCGGTAGCATCTATTTCAGTAATCAGCCATTGTGATTCAAGATAGGTTTTAGCTAAGTAATTGACAATGATATAAACGCGATTTTCTATTTTTTCCTCTGGTTGAATAACTAAGGTAAAAGCCGATTTTTGGAGGTTATTCATAGAATTTGTGGTTGTTTACTGCGAGTGGGAGTACCACCTGTTATATTAGCAAGCCAAAGATGTTGATGAGGCGGTGGTAAATGATCAGGGCGGAGTGTACCATTAGGATATGTCGGACTAGTAAAGTCAATATCTCGCACTGGTTGACCATTGGTATCAAATTCTCTAGCTTGATAAACTCTTTGATGGTATTGATCCCATCTTAATCTGGAATGGGCTGCTTGTGCTAAAGGATCGGCTACGGGTTCACCAAATCTAGGAGGTCTTTGACTTTGATAAACTGGTGTTCCATCCGCATATCTGGAATGGATTTTGTCAGACACTAATTAGAGACTCCTGAAAATTATGTATTTTATATGATTAATATTCTACATTTTGTCCCAACTTTATTAAATAACTTAATAAATTTTCAATTGTAAATTCTTTGAGAATACCGTTAATTAAATTATTTACTTTTTCAACTTCTAAGTCTAAAACTTCTCCAGCTTCTTGATGTGTGATTTGTTGCTGTTCTAAAATATCTGCAATAACGGAAGCTAATTTAACTTTGGCTAGTTTTTCTTCTGCATTAGCAAATCCTAAATCTTGAAATATGTTACCAGAAATGATTGTATAATCTAACATGATCTTCCTCTCATGATTGTCTAGTTTGTGAAATTTGGATTGCTATTTGTAATCTTTGCTGAATTAAGTCAATAGTTTGTTGAGGTGTTTTAATACCTTTGGGTGATTTTTCCTTGAAAGCATGAAGAACATAAACAGTATCATCAATTTTTATAGCATAAATAGTGCGGTATGTATCAGTTTGATAATTGCTGCGAATTTCAAATACTCCATTAAATCCTTTTAATGGTTTTATTTTAGGATGATTTTGATTGATTTGCACGCGATAGAGAATATATCCAATTTCATCAATTACATCTTCAGGAAATTCTAGAAGTTCTTCTTTGGCAGAGTTTACCCAGATAACTGTTTTGATTGTATCATTAGTCATAATTTAGTTAATAAACTATCTTTCCTGTTTTATCTATTAAGTAATCTTTGCCACTAATTGTTACTTTTGCTAATCCTTCTGAAAAATCATAAGCATTATCAAACTGATAAGGAATAACTATTTGACCATTAGTATTTATATAACCACATTTATCTCCTATTCGTACAGTCGCCAGTCCTTCTGAAAACCACAGAGTCCTATCAAATTGACAAGAAATAAATATTTCACCATTAGTATTTATATACCCATATTTTTCTCCTATTTGTACGGCTGCTAGTCCTTCAGAGAACCAATAAATCTGATTAAACTCACAAGGAATAACTATTTGACCATTGGTATTTATATACCCATATTTTTCTCCTATTTGTACAATTGCTAGTTCTTCGGAAAATCTGAAAGCATTATCAAATTGATAGGGGATAGCTAATTCACCAATAGTATTGATAAATCCCCATTTTGCTCCTTTTATTACACTTGCTAGTCCTTCAGAAAAATTATTAGCAAGACCAAACTGGCAGGGAATAACTAATTTACCCCCACTAACATAACCATATTTTCCATTAAGTCTAACTGGAACTAACTTAGGTACTACTAATAATCTTTGATTAATTACAAAAATTTTATTTAATTCATCCAAAGCTTCCTTAGCATTTCTATAACGTTGTCGCCATTCACAACACACCATTTTATTTATAAACTGCTTTAACCTCTCACTTATTTCAACCTGGTCAATCCAAATAATTTCACCATCATCATCTTCTGCTAATAAGCGTGGCGATAGATCAATTAATGCCTGAATTGCTATCATACCTAAAGCATAAATATCACTGCTCAATTTCGGCTTACCTATAGCCTGTTCTATAGGCATATATCCGACTGTACCAAACCCACTAGTTCGACTTGTTGAACCTGATTTAATGGCAATGGTAGTATTAATTTGTTTAACTACCCCAAAATCAATCAATACTAATTTCCCATCTTTGCGTCGCATGATATTTGCAGGTTTAATATCCCGGTGAATTACCTTATTTTTATGGACATAAACCAATATTTCTAAAACATCTCGTAACAGTTGAATTACATCAGCTTCACCCAGCTTTTTACCAGGTGTTATTTCTTGAGTTAAATTATGGCCATCAATAAATTCTTGAATCAAATAAAATTCTTGACCTTCCTGAAAATGGGCATACGATTTAGGAATTTGATCGTGATTTTGTCCTAATTCATATAGAATTCTTGCCTCTTGTTCAAATAAACGGATACTATCTGGGTTAATCTCTCTAGGTTTTAAACGTTTCACCACACAAACCGGTTTAGGAGTCACGGGAATATCTAAATCTTCTGCAAGGTAGGTTTCACAAAACCCACCCTCACCCAATTTTTTGATAATCCTGTAACGTTGACGGAGGATAGTACCAATCATAGAATGTTGCTTTAATAAACCTGTTTTTGTATATTATAAACCATCAAAGATAACGTCAATAAGTAGAATTTGGTTTTCATAACTGAAAAGAGGACAGGTATCAAACCCACTCTGATGATAAATCAGAGATTAAATTCTCCATCGTTAAATGTCCTCAATTTAATTCTTTCTTCCTCAATATCTCCCATAAGTCCCCAAAAATAAAATCCCCGACTGCTTGGAGAAGTCGGGAATCTAAAATGAATGATAATTTTTCGCGTTTTATGGGTTGAAGCTATTGACTTGCACCAAAAAATATGTTAGACTGAATCTTGACAAGGAAGAACTATTCTCCACTTTCCCCTCCCACCACCACATCCCGAATTCGTAAACTGGGACCACCGCAACCGACAGGTAAACCATTTTGTCCACCTTTACCACAACCCCCGGATTCATCCCAGTAAAAATCATCACCAATGGCTTCGATATCTGCGAGGGTTTGGAAAACATTACCGGAAAGGGTGACATCTTTCACAGGTTCAGCAATTTTGCCATTTCTAATCATCCAGGCTTCCCCAGCACTGAAAGTGAACATTTCCCCGTTCGTCATTCCCCCTAACCAATTTTGGGCAAAAACACCTTCTTTAATCCCCGTAAATAAATCTGCGACGGGAGTTTTACCCCGTTCAATCCAGGTATTTGTCATTCTCACAATGGGGGAATAGTGATAATTAAGACAACGGGCGTTTCCTGTGGGTTTCTCATCCAATTTACCAGCAGTTTCACGGGAATGCAGTCTCCCAACTAATACACCATCTTCAATTAACTGGGTAGTTGTCGCAGGTGTACCTTCATCATCGTAAAAATAACTACCGCGATGTCCTTGGGGTGCAGCACCATCAAATATTTGCAATTCTTTGGGGCCAAAACGTCGTCCTAGAGTCATGACTTCCAGAATATCAGGGTTTTCATAAGCCATATCTGCTTCAGAAAGATGTCCAAAGGCTTCATGCACAAACAAACCGCTGAGAATGGGATCAATAACTACGGTGTAAGTATTGCCCTTGACAGAAGGTAAAGATAAGGACGTAACTGCCCTTTCTGCTGCACCTTTAACTTGTTTGTCTAAATTAGTTAAGTCTTCGTAGGCTTTGCGAGAACCAGTGGTTTCTCTACCAGTTTGCACAGTGTCCCCATTCCTGGCTGTGGCTGCAAAGCGCATTTCCATATCTACCCAAGATTGATCAATGAAAGTTCCTTCAGAGGTGACAATAATGACTCTTTGGGTGCTGTCACTGTAATGAACTGAGGTAGTAGTAATTCGGTGATCAACTGTTTTCAGGAGGTCAGTATAGCGATCGCATAATTGTTTTTTCTGCTTCAGCGAAACCTGGCGGGGGTGAGTACCCAACAAAGGCAATCTACATACAGCCTGTACGGGATCAATGGCTGCAAGTATAGTCTCTTCATCACCCACTATCCGGGCTGCGGCAATGGCTTCTTCTATGCGGTCTTCAATGGTTGTTAATTTATTAAAACTACTTAATCCCCAACCACCTTTATAACAAGTGCGAACATGACCACCAATGGAAATCCCCTCGCTGAGAGTTTCCACTTTATCACCCCGCAAGACAATATCTGTTCCCTCGGCTTCTTCCAAGCGAATCATCAAATAATCCACACGGGAAGAATAACGAGAAATTAAATCTGAGAGGAGATTTTGAACGTCAGTAAGTTTAGTTTTCATTTTATAAATCGCTATAAATTACATTTATTTTCTTATTGAAAAGCATATTTTGGAGTTATCATAATCTTTACTTATCTATATGAATAGAAAAACCAACATAGAACCATCTTAAATCATAACAGCTTACTTGATCATTTTGAAAGAAGTTAAAATCTTTTACAGCACTTTCCGGTGTTATGAGGTACATATTCAGCGGGCAAGATGCCCGCACTACAAGAGTTTCATAATTCAAGTTTGTACCTCATTAGAGCGAAATCTGCTGTAATACTTATTTTACCTCCTAACTTATAAATTCCCTTGCCAATAAATTTTTAATAATTTTTGCAAAATCGTAACTATGGATACATCCAATTCTTGCAACCGTGGATAACATGAGAAAAATATTCACACAGTAAAAAAACATCAAGAACCAAAAAACCATTGTTCTTGTTCATCTTTCTATTTTCATAAACAGCAGCCCACAGGAGTTTGCCTTCCTCAATAATTTATCTGACAAAAATAATTTTTACAGCCTTAAACATAGGGACAAAATAACTTTATCACAATTGCGGATGACATCACAAAAACCTGTCATACCAATTTGGGATTTTAGATTGGGAATAAAAAACACCTTTGCAGTCACTTCCCACCATCCTAAATATCCGCAGTTAGCGTCCTTGTGATATTTCAACTAAACAATCAAGGAGTTCACTATGGTTCGACAAATGTGCTGGTTATCTAAGTCTAACGGCGATGATCAAAAGATTTTGTACTTGCAAACTGCACCTGGACAACCTTGGCGGCCTTACACAGCTTTTCCGCAATTTTCAGTTCCAGATTATCGCGTCCCTCGTGGTTCTAAAGGTTGGGCAACTTATCAAAAACTCTTTAAAGCAGGTTGGACTTTAGTACCTAGTGCCAGAGGTAGCGAATTTGGTGATAGTTGCTATACAGAGTCAACAGTGCAGACTTCATAGCCTATATTACCATCTGGGGAACACCATCAATATTATCTCATCCCCAGATGGGTGAAATTATTTGCGTATCTGAGCAAGTCAGCCGCAAACACCTTACAATGGATAAGGTGCGTTAACTGCTGTTACAAACATTTATATTTATGCCTCCCCGTTGGCCTCGCAAACCAGATCGTAAAGATCCAGATTTCCGTAAACTAGATGATCGCATGAATTTCGCTGTTCATGTCGGTATTTGTGCAACTGTCACTTCTGGGTTGTGGTTTTTCCACATTTTGAAAACTACTGCCTGGGAATGGCTACCTGGAGTAACAATTGGTTGGGTAGGAGTATTGCTGCTGCATCTAATTTACATTGGTGCGATCGCTAATTACGACCCCACACCACCGAAATCTACCTAAAGAAAGAAAATCAAGCTAGGGAATTCTCACCTGTGGTAGTAGATCAAGTCTAGCTAATTGAGTAATAATATGAAATAAGCTAAGATATCCCGATGTTACTAACAAAGAGGTTATATTTATGGCTAAAACTAATACCACAGAATTACTAGAAACCCTAGCCGCAGAAATTGGTGAAAGTGTTTATATAGATATTGCCAAATGGCATCTATATCTATCTGATGCCAAACTGCATAATGTTGTGGCTGAAAAATTGTATCCTTTAATTACTTCTAAAAGCGTTAATGAAGATAAGGTAATTACTGTTTTAGAATCTATTACTGTCAAAGTTGGTGGTGGTAGAAGGGAACTATCTTTAATTGATTTATTACCCTTGCAATGTCAAGTTACTTTAGTAGATATTGTTGAAAAATATCAACGGTAAATCTAGTCTTCATTTTCTTCCCATTGGCAAGTTTACACATTGAAATAATGGAGGTTGATCAAGATGTTTTTACAAATCAAAGATAGCCGCGATTTAGTGAAAATAGTTGATGTTCAAGAACTATTAGACCCCACTAGTAAGATTGTCCATGCCCAAGACCAAGAAGGACAAGAAGAACAGGAAACGGACATTTATCAAAAGGAAGAATTAGTATTTCCTTCCGGGGAAAAATTGCCCCGCTGTTGGTTAGATGCCAAATTCAGAGAAAGAGAAGCTGTAGCAGCTTAATTTTAATTACGTAGGATGAACAAAAACAGATCCCCGACTTCTCCAAGAAGTCGGGGATCTAAATTCCTAAACTTCTGCTTTTTGTGTGACTATCACAGATTCAGAACCTTTAGAAAAGGCTTTTGTAATCCAATAGGTGAAAATATGAGAAAGGACACCTAAAGGACCCGCAAATAAACACAAAGCTAGAGAATGAATTGTCCAAATTCCGGTTTTTTGTCCTTCCCAATAAATCCATCTGCCGACAAATAAATCCATTACCAAAAAGTGAATCCAACCTGTAGCAGCAGCAGTTTCATTACTAAAAAACCTGGCTATATCTGCTAATTGAGGATTTGATAAAGCAGCAGCATTTTCTGGAGTAATGCTAGTGACAAATAAATACAAATAAGCACCTGCTAAAACCACAAAAGGTAGATAAGATTCCATTACCTTGCGGGTAATTTTCCAATTTGGTAACAGAATCATCAAAGCCCAAAAAGGCAAAACAAACAAATTGGCAACGTTAAATAAATCTGTGATATTCATATTACAAAGCTACTAATTGAGATTCTATTGTTGAAGATTGTAAATTACGACCGATAAAAACTAAACTGGTTTGTTTTGCTTCTTCTGGTTTCCAAGGACGATCATAAAATTTATCAAATCTATTACCTACACCTTGCATAACTAACCGCATGAGTTTATTCTCAACAGCCACAAAACCTTTAATTCGATAAATTTCTTGTTCCTGTGCTAGTTTTTCTAAGGTTGCTTGTAGCTTTTCGGGGTCAAAAGTGCGGTTTAAAATCACGTGAGTTGAGTTAATTTCATCATCATGATCATGGTCTTCTTCTGTGTCGTGGTGACTAGGACGTGAATCTAAATTATCTTCAACTGCGGCTGCAAATCCTAATAAGATAGATGGGTCTAATTTACCATAATCACTAGAGACAATTTTCACAACTCTAGGTAATTCATGCTTGACTAATTCTAGAACTTGTGCTTGGGTTTCACTATCAACTAAATCAGTTTTATTCAAAATTACTAAATCAGCACAAGCAAGTTGATCTTCAAACAATTCTTGTAATGGTGTTTCATGTTCTAGACTATCATCTTCTTGGCGTTGGGCTGCTATAGCATCTAAATCACTAGCAAATGTTCCCGCTGCAACTGCGGCACAATCTACCACTGTAATTACTGCATCTACTGTAGCAGCATTGCGGATTTCTTGCCAACGAAAGGCTTTAATTAAGGGTTTTGGTAATGCTAAACCAGAGGTTTCAATGATAATACAATCAATGCTATCTCGGCGTTTAATTAATTCCCGCATTGTTGGGTAAAATTCTTCTTGCACGGTGCAGCATAAACAGCCGTTTGTCAGTTCAAATATGTTAGTTTCTGGATTTGATGCTGTTTCATCTTCGGGGCAAATTTGACAAGATTTCAATAATTCTCCATCTATCCCCAGTTCGCCAAATTCGTTGACTAATACTGCTATCCGTCGTCCTTGGTTGTTTTGAAGTAAGTGACGGATAATGCTGGTTTTACCGCTTCCTAAGAAGCCTGTGATCACGGTAACGGGGATTTTTGTAGCCATGTTTTGTATGTGGTTTTGAATTCAATTTTACACTATTTCTGTTGTGATGGAAGAATATAGAGTAAATGAACCACGAAGGGACGAAGTACACGAAGGAAGAAAGGAAGAAGGAAGGAAGTTTTAAGAATATCCAATTTCTATCATTTTGAAAAATTCCTGCACTACTTCATCAGGATTGTTATAACATCTTTCAGCATCAAATCTTTCTACAACTTTGATACCATTTATCTTGAAAATGCGTTCTCTTTCTTGTTCTTCAACTCTGCGTTCTGCGGTGTGATATGGTCCATCAACTTCTAAAACTCCCCATTTACCTTTATAACAAATGAGGAAGTCAGCTTCTTTATTTTCTCTACCTTTGGGTGTGGTGAGTCTTGCTAAAGAGTTGGGTACAAATAAAACTTCAGTTCTGTCTAATGCTTCAGCAATTTTGATTTCTGTTTTTGAGCGAAAGCGTAGTCTTTCCCAAGTGTGAATTGTTGAGTTTGAATAAAATTGAATGCCTTGATTATTAATATTATTATCATTTTGGGGAGTTTTGCTTAAAATTAAGTCTATATTTTCTATAATCTTTTTATATAAATTGGCAAATTCTCCAGGTGCAAAGTTACCATTTATGGGTCGCCGTTCTGGTTTTTTATCATCAAGATATACATATTCACACATTACTCCATCTAGGTTTGTTGAACTGTTAAGTAGCCAATCTTTTATATAAGCACCTGTTAAAGTTGCATTGTGAAAATTTGTACCTATTACTTGAGATAGAAATAAATTAGCTCCATTCAGGTCAGCCCATCTCAGGTCAGCCCCTCTCAGGTTAGCAAAAATCAGGTTAGCCCTTCTCAAGTTAGTCCCAATCAGGTTAGCCCTTCTCAAGTTAGTCCCAATCAGGTCAGCCCCAATCAGGTTAGCCCTAGTCAGGTTAGCCTCACTCAGGTTAGCCTCACTCAGGTTAGCTCCAATCAGGTTAGCTCCAATCAGGTTAGCCCCGCTCAGGTCAGATCTAATCAGGTTAGGTATTAATAGGTTTGTTTTTAGTCTCCAATTATTCCAAACTTCTACCCCTTGCTTCAGTATTGCTAAATGCTCTGGATTTGCCATAATCTAGTTTTTATACCTAAAATTGCCAATATTCGGATTTTAACCTAATTTCATTAAGTTTAATCAAAATAGCGATCGCATTTGGGGTTAACTAAGTAAGTCGGCCCAATAAAATCGATATATGTTTAGTTTTGTAAAAACCGTGAAACACCCTATTTATAAGGTATTCGTTAATTTATATTTCGTTACATAGATTGATTTTTTAACGCCGACCTACTTAGCGATCGCTATTAGTATTCATCAAATTTTTGAAAGTGAACGTTTAACCAAAATTTTAACTTAGATCAAAAGATTTCTACTTAGGGCTTGCTGAAAAAGTCTTTTCGTGAGGGCTAGGAGTCACCGAGTCAGGAGGAAGAATTAGAAGGAGAGAAGAATAGTCTCAAATTTCAGAAAGTGATAGGTTTTTAATGGTTTCAATCCTTATTCCTTGCACCTAATTCACTTTTTTAACCGGGAAACTCTTAATCTATCTAGGTTTTCGGTTTATTCAGCAAGCCCTACTTATGTATAAGATGGTAAGATGTGTTATTTATAAACACAACCGTGATCTTTCAGTTATAAATAATCTTTTTGTAACACATATTTTGAATCACATATGTGACATATATGCAATTGAAAAATTAAATCTCCCCTTGCCAAAATTAAGTACGAATCAAAAATTAAATCCCCATTTATAACAATAAAATGGGGGTTATTTAACTTTTTATTGATTCAACTCAAATCAGATGAACTAACAAACATTTTAATCTATATAAACTGTGTTAAGTCTAAATGCTCTTCAATTTGAGTAGCTAAAGAATCTAACATTTGCTCTCGCTGTTCTTTGTAGTTAGCCACACCTGTGGGTAAAGATTTCAAACCCCGTTGTTGCCGGAGACGATTTACCCAAGCCCGTCGCCAAGGTCCATTATCAAAAATTCCATGTAAATAAGTTCCCCAAACCGATTGACAACTATCTACTAACCCTAAATTAGCATCATCAAATAAGGGTTGACAGGATTTTTGATCTGCTGGGTTTTCTATGCGCGAGCGCCCTTGGTGAATTTCAAACCCCGTCACAGGTAAACCCGCTTGGGGATAATTGGAAGTAACTTGACGCTGACGGGCGACTTTTTGTCCTGTAATTACTGTCTTTATAGGTAATAAATTTAACCCTTGATATTTACCAGATTGTCCTTCCATTCCTTCTGGATCAGCTATAGACTGCCCCAACATTTGAAAACCGCCACAAATGCCTAAAACCGTGCCACCAGAAGCCGCATAGTTTTGAATTGCTTCTGCCATGCCGCTTTTTTGCAAGGTAATTAAATCAGCAATTGTGGTTTTTGTCCCTGGGATAATTACTGCATCTGGATGTCCTAACTCTTGCTTAGGATGCAAGTATTTTACCGTTACTGATGGTTCTGATTCCAAGGGATCAAAATCGGTGAAATTGGCAATTCTTGGTAAACGAATCACCGCAATGTTTAGTTCAGAGTTAGCTTTTGCTGGTTTGCGTTCTAGTAAATCTAGGGAGTCTTCCGCTGGGAAAACTTGTTCTAAATAGGGAATAACACCAACCACAGGTATACCTGTCCGTTCTTCTAACCATTTAATTCCGGGTTCGAGAATTGAGCGCTGTCCTCGAAATTTATTAATGACGACTCCTTTAATTAAGGCGCGTTCGTCTGGATCTAATAGTTCTAATGTGCCGACGACATGAGCAAATGCTCCACCTCTATCAATATCAACGACTAATAAAGTAGGTGCATTTAAATGTTTAGCAACCCGCATATTAGTTAAATCCCGGTGTTTAAGATTAATTTCGGCGGGACTACCAGCACCTTCACAAACTAGGGCTTCAAATTCCGTAGATAGGTATTGTAAACATTCTTTGATGGTCTGCCAACCGAGTTCAAAATATTGTTCGTAGTAATCTGTGGCGCTAACTTTCCCGATAGCTTTACCTTTAAGAATGATTTGGGATGTCATATCCCCCTGGGGTTTAAGTAAAATTGGATTCATTTCTACCAAGGGTACTACTCCCGCCGCCCAAGCTTGCACTGCTTGAGCATAGCCTATTTCCCCGCCACTGGCGGTAACATAGGCGTTTAAAGCCATATTTTGACCTTTAAAGGGGGATACTCGCAACCCGCGCCGGGAAAGAATCCGACAAATAGCTGTGGTTATCAGTGATTTCCCTGCGTGGGATGTTGTTCCCACTACCATGATTGCTTTCATTTTTAATTATATTTTAGTATGTTGATATTAAGTAGTGCATCTGTAAATAAGCTGTTATTTTTTTAAACTTGCATATCTCGTTATCTCGTTCCCAGTCTCAGACTGGGAATGTAGATGGCGGCTCTGCCGCTAGTGACATGAGGCAGAGCCTCAGCATTGGCATTCCTAGCCGGAGGCTAGGAACGAGGTCAAACGAGGTGTATTTCAAAAGGGTAAACGTAACCAACGAGTCATAAAATCATTGTAGCGATCGCTCAGGGAAGGATGACGAAATTTCTGATCTTTTAACTTGACAATCAATTGATGACCCAAGGGAGTTAGGCGAAAACTGTCTGTAATGCCCTGTCCATCAACTTCTCGCCGCAATACTCCCACATCAATTAACCAGGCTAAAGCGTTTTCACAGGTCAATTCTGATAAGGGTTGCTTGGTGTAACTTTGCTGATTTCCTTTCTCCATTGCTATAGCACCTAGTTGGATACTTTGGCTAGTCATGGCTATAAACAAATTGAGGTTGAAGGGCGAACAGATTAGCGATCGCTCGGCTCTTTCTAGGGCTTTACTAGTGTAAACTAAGGGTTTAAGGTTTGGGGAATCCACAGTAGACATTTTTCATTACTCTAAGTTGTGCTTTTTGTCAATGCTTTGAAAATAAATACCTCTTTGGCAGAATATTCCGTAAGCAAGTTATTTAAATATTGTAAATTATTGTAAAATCTTGATTGCATAAAGATTTTTAAACAGGACAAGGTGAATTATGCCTCTATCAGTTGGTACAGACGCACCTGCATTTACCGCCAAAGACACTAACGGCAATACAATTTCATTATCTGATTTTGCTGGTAAAACAGTAGTTCTCTACTTTTACCCCAAAGATGACACACCAGGCTGCACCAAACAAGCTTGTAGTTTCCGTGATTCTCAAGCTGAATACAAAGACAAAGATGTAGTTGTCTTGGGAGTAAGTGCTGATGATGAAGTTTCTCATCAAGCATTCACCAATAAATATAATCTGAATTTCCCTTTATTAGCTGATACCCAGAAAAGCATCATTACAGCTTATGATGTTGATGGTGGTGGTTATGCCAAGCGTGTTACCTACATCATTGATGGTAATGGCAAAATCATTGATGTTGATGCTGCTGTTAACACTACTACTCAAGCTAGTGATGTTTTAGCAAAACTGGGACTTTGATCATTAAGTATACTCAAAACGGCTTGATTGTTTGATTCTAAACCTAGGGGTTTAGCACTGATTCTAAACCCCTACACATCTGGGTTCTTTGTCATTTGGCAAAAGTTTAAATCTCACCCGTGTTTAGTATAACTCCGTAGAGGCGCAGGGTCTGCGCCCATTATTTCCCATTTAAGTGTTATTTACCTGATGATGGTAAAATCTGTAAGGGAAGTAGATTTTGTCCAGGGATAATGGCAGACGTGCCTGGATTTTGTTGTAGTTGAGGCTGAAGAAGTTTTTGTTGTGCAGTCCTGAATGCGGCTGCTGCCAAGTCTAACTGTTGATTTTGTTCATCAGCATTCCATTGAATAGTTCCCATTTGTGCTTGATGAATCATGTTCATCATATTGAAATCTGATCCATTGCCAGATAAAGGATTACTACTGCGATAGCCTTGCTGACCTAATGTATCACTTTCTAAACTACCAAAGGGTTGATTAGTATCAGCTAAGGTGGGTTCTACTACTAGCATAGAAGCAAAGCTAATCCCGGCGATAGTGGCAACAATAATTTTGTGAACTGGTAAAAATGGTCTTTTCATGAAATTTCTCCTTATATATTTTTAAGCAAGACTCCGGCGTAGTTGGGGTTGAATACTCAGTAAAGCCACTAATGCAAAACCTAGTAACACTAATAACGCTCCCCCAAAGGTAACATCACCCCAAAAGGCGTGCATTACTATATCATTTAATCCCCAACTGCTGTGTAGATATAAATAGCGAATCGGTTCAATCGCATAACTGAGAGGGTTGATGGTAGCAATAACCTGTAACCAACCGGGCATAAAGGATAAAGGCGCTAAGGCTGTGCTGGCAAATAATAATGGTAGGTTAGTGACAAAAATTACGGCGATAAGTTCAATGTGTCCGGGTAATGCAAAGGCTAAACCCAAGGAAATAGCGGTGACACCCAAAGCCAGTAGAAAGACAATGAGAGCGATCGCACATAATCCTGTAAAATCAGGTAAGCCAGCCCCTAAAAATGCCGCTGCTGCCACAATTACCGCTGCTTGTAGTAAACTTTGGCTAATAATAAAAATAGCAGAAGCAAAAACAATTGAAAAGCGCGAGGCTAGAGGTGCAACCAGCAACCGATTTAAAAAGCCAAATTCCCTATCGAACATTACAGGTAAACCGGCATTCAAAGCCCCAGCAAAAGCAGTAAATACTATGACACCTGCTGCTAGAAATTGTCCGTAATTTGTCGTACTACCAAATAAGCCTGTGGGTGCATTTTGGAATAATGCCCCAAATAAAACTAACCACATGACAGGCTGAATAATCCCGGCTATCAGGCTAGAGGGACGGCGTTGGAGTTGAATAAACAGACGACGAGTTAAAGCAAAAGTTTCTTGAACAATTTCTGCGAAAAAATTGGAGGTTGTATCAGCAACTACAGGAGATGAGATTAATTGTTGCCAATTCACAGCTACTTTATCATTACTCATAGAATGTTAAAATTAAAAGGCATCAATTATAAACATTCCTGCAACTTGTTAGTTAACAAAAAATATTTATAATTCTTAACCCTATATTACAACGAATCCCCAACAAGATCAAAGTAGAGAAATTGCCATTTTGATGCTGTTACTGTCGAAGCCAAAATACTGCGATACTATACTCTATACATAAATCACATAATATAAACTGATCATGGAGCTAAATTCCTTACCGACAGAGGTAATTTTGACACATCCGCGTCAGTCTCTTGGTAAATTACAACTTGATTGGACACCCCAACCCGGAAATTATCTTGATTTTGCCGAAAAAACCTACGTAGTTTTAGAGCGTTGCCATAGATATCAGCTTAAAGGAGGACGCTATAGTTTACACAATATCGCTATTTACGTACAAAAAGCCCAAAGACCAGAACAGAAAAGTTTAGTAGAAGGACGTTGGGTTATAGGTGATGCTACCTGTAACTATAATGCTCTTTCAGAAATTATGCGTTGTGCAGTTAATCCAGAAGGACCTTGTAAATCTTGCCGGTTCTATGAAAGTTAGTTGTCAGTTGTCAGTAGGGGCGAAGCATTTGGAAGATAAATTATCGGTCATTGCCAAAAATAGTTCTCCAAATGCTTCGCCCGTACAGTTGTCAGTTGTCAGTTGTCAGTTGTTCGTTGTCAGTTGTCAGTTGTTAGTTGTTCGTTGTTAATTACCTATTACCTATTACCTATTACCTATTACCTATTACCTATTACCTATTACCTATTACCTATTACCTATTACCTATTACCTATTACCTATTACCTATTACCTATTACCTATTACCTATTACCTATTACCTATTACCTATTACCTATTACCTATTACCTATTACCTATTACCTATTACCTATTACCTATTACCAATTACCCATTACCCATTACCTCACCGACAGTTAACCGAGTCCCATTGACAAAATCCCATCCTGACTGGGGACGTTTACCCGTTAGCTGTACTTCTCGCAATAGCAATAAACCTACCCCTGTTTGGACAATTGCTCCTAGTCCTTTAGTAATATTAACTACCTCTCCAGGCTGTCCTGATATGGTTGACAAATTGGGTATTTTATGAATTTTTTCTAGTAATGGCTCTGGTAACTCGTGAATATACGCAGGATCTAGGGGGACAGTAGCAGTAATTTTCAATGCTTGGTTGCGAAAAGTTGCTGTACAGTTAGGATAAAATCCGCGAATTTGATTATGTAATTGGATGGCACTTTGTCCCCAGTCCAAGTTATAATCTGGCTTCTGAATCAAAGATGCGTAAGTAGCTGCGGTATGATCTTGGGGAATCGGTGTCACTTCTTGACGTTCTAGTTTGTATAAGGTTTCTATGAGTAAATCTGCACCAGTAATAGCCAACTTTTCGGCTAAAACCTGAGCATTATCTAGCAATTGAATTGGTATAGTCGCTTTTAGAAGCATATCCCCTGTATCCATGCCCTTATCCATGAGCATAGTTGTAATCCCCGTTTCTTTTTCTCCGTTATATATACTCCACTGAATTGGCGCAGCCCCTCGATACTGAGGTAAAATTGAACCATGTACGTTAATACAACCTAGCTTAGGCATATCTAATATCTTCTTAGACAAAATTTGCCCATAAGCAATAACCACAAATATATCTGCTTCTATCTGCTTGAGTTGTGTTAAGGTTTCAACATCTTTTTTAACTCTTTCCGGTTGCCATACTGGAATATGATGATCTGTAGCAAAGGCTTTCACTGGTGAAGGTGTCAGTTTATTCCCTCGTTCTCGACGTTTATCCGGTTGAGTGACTACGGACATCACCTGAAAATTCTTGTTTTCTAAGAGTTTTTCCAAAGTGGGAACTGCAAAGTCAGGAGTGCCAAAAAATACTATTTTCATTACTTATTAATTATTAATTACGAGTCATGAGTCATTAATCAATGGTAAGTGTGTTCCTCATCACTGACAACTGCGACATCTGAATATTAATAGAATTATGTTGAGAATTTTTGATTAAGGGCAAGGAATTTTCGCAGTTTGATGGTATAGTGTTTACTATTGGTTCAGCAAAAACAGCCTCAATACATCATAATACTTGCGGTAATTAGTTGAACTATCGCCATTTGCATCTACTATTGATGATTTTTGTGTGTCTATCTGTGTTTTGCAGTCAGTTATTTCTCTACGAAATCAAAATTATTCAATAATTACCCAAGTTAAAAATAAACTGTATTTGCTTAATCGCAGCATTTACGAGTCTAAACTTCAGTTTGTAGGTTGGGTGTATGAATTTAATGTTTTTGTTTATTGTTGATTGTGCAGCGGTTAATCTCAAGTTGCCAGCAATAGATAGGTTTTAGTTGGGTAAAGCCCGCGCTGTTTGTCCGGCTATAAACAGGGTATCTTATTTTAGACTGGCTTTAGCTAAGAATGTTTTCAAGAGCAAGAGCATCTCTAAATCTTGGCTACTAGCTTTAGTCAATTAAAAATTCATCTATGTTCCACTTAAATTGAATATGGATGTTACTGATGCTAACAATAATAACGGCAGTTATTAACAGATGTAATTTACTGTTAACTTTAATCCCGTTATTTTGGATATTATGTAAAGATTATGAGGGGGTAAATGGTGATACTAAAACTTTTGTAAAGCAATACAACATTTGAATCAATTATCTTGTCGAAGCTTTTGGTTTGTTGGTAAACATATAGTCATAGCTTTTTTCCATTCCTGTATAGATACTGCCCGCACTTAGCAACTGCCCCTAGAGAGTCTCATCATGCTTAAACCCCTTTTGGTGTCGGAATGGTTCCGTGTTAAACCATTTCTCAAGTACATTGCCATTGTTATAGTAATTTCACCCTTCCTGGGAATGTCTATTCATGCTACCTTAGCGAAACAATCAGAAGTAGCAAATAGTAGGGCGAAAAATAACAAATCTCAGATAAAATTGGCAGAAAGTGCTGCTACGAGGCAGTTAAATTTACAATTTGCTCAAGTTAACTCTCACACAGGAAAAATACTTGTTGGTGAAGGAATACAGTCATTACCAAAAGATATAGTTATTTCAGGGGCAGAAAGAGAAAATTCTCAACTGGGGGATGATGTTGTTAGCAAAACTGTACCATCAGTTAATGTTGCACAACTTCAAAGCAAGACATCTATTAATCAAGCTAATTTAATTCAAAAATTAAAAGATGCCAAAGAAGAAGCTGATTTAAATTCTCCAGTCAGTGGGAATTCTCAATCTCAAGAATTAGCAACATCAACAGTTACTCCTAAAAATGGAGAAATACCTGTTAGTGAACGGCCAAATGAGTCGGAAATGGCACAGACTGACCCTATAGGTAGTCCCCATCCGATACCTTGGCAATGGATTCTGGCTACTCAGGAAGCGATTGGTGCTAAAGGTGGTTCTGGTGTTCGCTACTATCGGAGTATTCCGGTAATTTCTCCTGATGGCAAATATGCGATTTATAGTCGGGTGCAAATGGAAGTAAAACCGGAAATGCACAATAGCCGAGTTAATAGCGTGTTGTTTGTGGAGGATAAACAAACTAAGCGGTTACGGGTGATGACATCAACCAGTGTGGTGATTGATCCCCTGTTAAAAAGACAGGCAATTTTGTCAGCACAAGGGGATAATGATGGTAAAATTGGGGTATTAGTGCCTGTTAGCTGGTCTGAAAAAGGCGATCGCTTTCTTGCCCGTAAGTTTGTGGCTATTTTTAATACAGCAGATGCTACAGATCAGGCTGTAATTTGGAATCGTCAACAGGATCATCTCAATGTGGTTAGTCCTGTACAATCACAAGATGATCACGAAAAAATAGCTATTTTGTTAGGTTGGAGTAAAAAGCAGCCTAATAATGTATTATTCCGTGCTGGTGAATTAGGTGAAGAAAATTGGCCTTTGTTACAAGTAGCTAATGATGGCAGAACTGTAGATATCTCGGCAGAAGGTGATCAGGCTGTGACTTTTGGTGAAAAAGGTAGCATTTGGGCAGATCCACAAGTTGCTTCGCGCTAATTGATTAATTGCCCTCAAAATGGCTTAATCGTGTGATTCTCTAGGTAGGGGTTTAGCATTGCGCTTTACCCTTACACATTTAGTTTTTTCCTAATCTTGTAAAAGTCCATTTCCTAGTTGTGTCCCTCTTCCCGTCCTTCCTCTTTAATTTCCCGATAAACTCGCGTTTCTTTGAGCGTTATTCCTAACATAGATTCTGGTAGTGGTAAATATGTAGTGAAATCTCATATTTTCTAACTTAAATTATTCGTTTGTAGCTGTTGAAATTTTAATTATATTTAACTAACTAATTGAAAATTATCTAAAATATAAAGTTTCTAAATATATAACTTTTGCTAATAAAATCAGAGAAGAAAGACGTTATTTGCAAAAATTGCCATTAGGATCTCAAACCTATCTACTCAACCAAACCCCTTTCTCGTTTTTCCCGGATGCCCTGGTTGTCCCCCTGGTTTCCGTTTTGGAGTCTCACTCTCTTCTGACTTCTCTTCTTGTTTGTTCTCTGATTTTTTGAGTATGTCTCCCGATGGTGGTTTCGATGATGTTGTGCTATCTAAATCTCTACTGATTTTGAGTTTCTCTATTTCTTGTTCTAGTTCTACCCCACATTCCGCACCCCAAAATGTTACAGAGGGAAATTACGGAGATGAAAATCAAAGGGAGCATCAAAACAAACAGATAAAGTGAAAAAAGGCATTTGAGAAACAGTAAATCACCAAAAATGTCATCAAAATCTATTCTCAATAAGAAGCAATAAGAATGCACACCACCTGGAGAGGTCAATAGATAAGCGAAAGAAGATATTCAAGAAACAATTATAAGTTAGACTAATCAATTAAAGTAAAAAACGAAATTATAGACATAGTAAAATGGAGCTATAAATCAAAGAGATTAGCTCATCTTTACAAGAGAAATTAAATTGATAGAGATGATAATTAGCTGACTAATTGATAGTAACGTAAACAATCATCTGGTAAAAGACTCAAGATAAAATCTCTGTCCTTATTCCAATTAGAAATATGTTTCTCCTGATTGAGTGTAACCAAATGAATACACTGAAAGCATTGAAAAATCCAGCGTAAAGTAGGACGATTAGTTGCTTTGCCTAATTGATTTTTAATTGTTGATTTAGACTCCAAAAGAGCATTTCTAATATGACGTTGAGCCAAAGTATAAACCAGTAGACATAAACCCATAATCATTCCCAAAGACTCTATTCTCTCAGGACTTTTGAGGAAAATACTGTCGGCAAAAAATAATGGGTCTTTGAGAAAACCAAACCCCCTCTCACATGACTGCTGGGCTTTATATTCACTTAGCATAGAATCATTGCTTAGTTCCTGTGAATCTAAAACATTTGTCGCAATAATAAAACGTCCCGCACTCAGCAATTCTGTATTAATTTTACTTTCATCCTGGGAGACTGTAGCTGATATTTGATAGGATATTTCTCCTGAAGTATCTTTTTTATTAGATTTTACTTGAGTCACCGTACTTTCGTGAATTTGATGATATTTGAATTGTTTTGATAATTTTGATAATGCCTTGATAGCATCTGCAACACATGCAAATCTCTCTTGTGATAACTTTTTCAAATCTTGCACAGCTTTTGATTCTGCTTTGGTAATTTTTTGTGTGAGCTTATGCAGGTCTGATTCTTTTCTTTCTTGACTTTGCACTACTAACCATCTTTGTTCTATCCCTGCATAATTTTGGATTTTTGATGCTAATTTATATCCTGGTATTGTACTATCAATAAATTCTGATTCTGCTAATGTTGATATTAATGTTTTTGCTGCTTTTATGCTTAATGGTACTCGACATAACCAACGTAATTCTGACATCATTTTCAGGTTTGATTCTGTATATAAAGCAGCGTCAGCAACCATGAGACTATTAACTTCTAATTGTTTTTGATATTCTACTGCTATTTGACCAAAACATGATGAATCTGCTTGATTTCCCGATGCTAGTTTTAAAAATATTGGGATGTCTCCATCTCCTGAACATATCATTTCTATGATGAATTGTTTTAAATCTGGTCTATGGTCACGGGAATAACCGTAGGTGATGGTTATTTCTTTTGGTGATTTTACTGCTAATTCTTCTAATTCTTGGTTATTTCCTACTTTTTGACTCTCAAATATTACGAATGGTAAGCTAGTGTTATACTGCCCATGCACGTGCATTGATGATGAGTCTAGATGTGATGTTGATAGTGATACTCCAAATTTTTGAGCAGCTTTTAAGGCTATGAGAAAAAAGATTGTATCTAAGCCTTTTATAAACAGTTTATCCATGACTCTCCCCAATTTATCGTCGTTAAGATATTCTGGTTTTACTCCTGTTCCTATTAGATGCTCACAGGCGATTGTTTCAAAATATTGGGGAAACATATATAACGGTTTGGAGACAAATCCTAACCCGTTTATTATCATGGCTTTTACCACTTGACCTGCATTTACTTTTTCGTCTTTTTCGACTCCTATTAATTCATTTATTATTTCTACTATTCCGATTGAATCTATGATTCCTGCTACTATCCCTAGATGGTCTATGTTCTCAATTTCTATTTCTTGAGGTTTTAATTTCACAACAGTTTCCTCTAATACTTCTGTTGTCATCAATTATTTCTTATTTGGTTATCAATTCATTTTTTTCTTTTGTTACCAAGTTTCACTTTATCACACCACGTCCCTTTTAATGCTACTTATTCTTATTAAGCATCTTAATTTTTGAATTGGCTTTAGTTATTATGTACTACTTTAAGGGCTTTTTTGATCTGTGACAGTTTGGGGTGCGGAATGTGGGTTCTACTACTTGCGGATTTTAGTGCTTCTCTAGTAGTCTGTCAATCCAAAAATGACGGACTGTAGTGTGAGCGTCTCGCTCACGCGGGCAAGATGCCCGCACTACCAAAAACCCGTCAAAATAAATTTGACAGACTACTAGTTGTTCCCTGCTCAATGATAATCTCTACCAGTTGCTCTATTGCCAACTGTCTCAAGATTTCACTGTCTAGTATTGGGGGCAGGTTTTTTTCCATACCTGTGATTTTCCTCCTCCATTATCACTCTTGTCAATACCCCCACCTGAATCCTTACTAGAAAATTTAGGTGCGGCGTTGTTTAATATTTCCGAAATTGCTGATTTAGTAACTTGGTTAAATCAAGAAGATCATCATTAATAGTGATTTTTGGGTTGGTTTTTCTCAACCCAAACAAAAACTAAAAACTAGATCCCCGACTGCTTTAAGAAGTCGGGGATCTTATCGGTTTAAAAATCAACCCCCCGTTTCAATTCTACACCTTGATTTGCGTAGTGTTTATGACAATAAACCTCAGAGTGAATACTAGCCAAATCAAAATAAGCCGGTTGATTTTGACAGCGCCCAGTAATAATCACTTCCGTATCACGGGGTTTACGTAACAAAGCTTGAACAATGGGATCAACAGGTAACAATTCTAAATCCACAGTGGGATTGAGTTCATCGAGGATAATAGTCTTATACACACCAGAAGCGATCGCAATTTTGGCAATTTCCCAACCCCTCTCCGCTTCTATATAGTCTAAATCTTGACGAGAATTCCGCCAAACAATGGCATCCCGTCCACACCGTTGATGATCTACTACTTCAGGATAAGACTGTTGTAAAGCCGCTATAGCTGCATCCTCAGTATAACCACTACCACCCTTCAACCACTGCATAATTAATACACGGGTAGAACCAGGATGATTGATACCTCTCCCAATAGCTTGCAAAGCCTTACCCAAAGCACTGGTAGATTTACCCTTACCTGCACCTGTATAAATTTCAATCCCTTCAATAAAGAGTTCTGCGGCTGTGGGGTGGTGGTGAGGTTTCATTTCCGAGTGCAAATCCGCAATATCTAACAATGCTTGTGGTGCAGCGCGTCCAGTCGTAATGATTTCTAATTCTTGGGGTTTAGATTTTAAAGTGTTTACCACTTCCTCCACCGATAACAAACCCAAATCCAAAACCGGGTTAATTTCATCCAAAACAACTACTGAATACAACCCGGAAGCGATCGCACCTTTGGCTACATCCCAGCCCCGCGCAGCCTCAGTTCGATCAAAAGGTGTAATTTGATCATGGCCAAAAAACTCGGCTCTTCCTGTGCGAACCTGATCAATAAGATGGGGAAACCCTCGCTGTAAAGCAGTTATCGCTCCATCTTCATCATAATCCCGTTCTGGACCCTTCAAAAACCGCAGCAATAAAACTCGGCTAGAATCACTGGGTGTATTAATGCCCAAACCAATCGAGCGCAAAACCACTCCTAAAGCTGCTTGGGACTTACCTTTCCCAATACCATCATAGACGTGAATTTGACCCGTAAGCCGCTCAGAACGCACTTGCGCTGTGCGAATACCGATACCGTTCCTTGTCATATTTTGAAAAGCTATAAAGTGGCAATTCCTTATCTTAACGAAACTAGAGTCTAGAATGTGCGGTTTTTTATCTGCGTATTACAGTTTAATGAATGTATAATACAATTAATCTAAATATCTTGGCGCACTCAGATCATAAATGTCAGAAGAATGAGATAATTGCCGATTATCCGTATTCTTTCAGTTATACTCTGTACAACTAATCCCCAGATCCCCGACTTCTTCAAGAAGTCGGGGATCTAACTAACTCCTAAAATCTCCTTGTTGTTACCATTATGTCTGATGAATTATCACTACCTATAATTTTGCCCATTGGGGCGATATTTTTTGAGATCTTATTCTTACTAATTGCCATTCCCCTAGAAGCTTATATTCTGAATAGATGGCTGAAGTTTGATAAAAGAACCAGCATTTTTTATGCTATAGCCTTAAATGTTTTTTCGAGTGTAATTGGTTGGATTGTGTTTTTCACAGTCGAACCAATATTATCTATCGCTATCAAAAAAGAATTGATTAATTATGTATTTTTTAATAAACTTCAAGATCCTAGCATTGGCACAATGATAGTTTTATTGTCATTTACTATTTTTATAGCGACTTTTTTAGTGAAATTTTTACTAATGAAGATCCTCATAATTTTTATGGGAGAAGGAGGAAAAAAAACAGAAACAGAAACAGAAATCATTTCTTCACAGCAAAGAGCCAGTTATATGAATATGGCTAAGTTGCAAAATACTAATTTAATAACTGCAACCTTAATAGCCAATTCACTCAGTTACAGTGCCATAACCTTCATTATCCTAATTCGCTCGCTCCCGATAAAATGATCAATATTCATCATTGCATTAATTAGAGGTAATCTCATGAACTTTTTATTGAAGGAAATACGTGGCATATTTAAATATATTCAGGATTTATTTGCAGGAGTGCAAAAATTTCTGACACCTGCTAAAGCATACTCGTGGCAAACATTAATTTATTTGAGTATTTTTTCTTGGGGAATATCATATTTTGCCCTAGGGTATATCAAAGATATTATTGCCTTTTGTGGTTGGCTATTTTTATTAGCAGGAACAGCTTGGTATACTACCGATGATCCTTTAAGAGTTCCGGGAACTTTTATGCCAGTGGGGGCAGTAACAACGGGATTTTTAGTGAGTATCTTTGCTTTTGGACACAAAGAAGGTGTATTAACACCGAATACGATAGTTATTTGGCCAACAATAGCTGCCATAGTTACAGCCATACCTAATTTCTTTGAAGGTACAGGTGGAAAATTAGCAAAAGCCAAACTTCCTAAATTACAAGATCGTCAAAAAGTTGTAGTTTTATTAGCTTGGTGTATGCTAATTAGTTGTTGGCTTCAGTTTTACTTTGTCATAGATAAATGGTTAAAAGAATATCCTAGTTTACGAGCAGATAATTTTCAAAAAAGTGCTTTTGTGATTAGATTAGAACCACCAGCCAAAAAGCCGAAAACTGGTGATTTGATTTTAAATAAATTACAACCTTTAGTTAATCAACAAATTGCCAATAAACCTTGGTCAGAAGTGGAAAAATGGTTACTAGAAGCTAAACCGCGACTAGGAAACTTGGGGAGAAGAACGATTAATAGTAATTTAGGTCAATCTCAAGAAAGGCTATTATGGCGAGTTGAACCCCGTGTAGTCAATATTAGATCTGGATATAAACTAGATATTTTGACAATTTGGGGGGGACCTGGCGCCAACTCTGAAGGATATTACTGGAAAAAATCTTGTTTGATAGAACCATTTAACTCTGGTAAACAAACAGATAATAAAAACACCATTGCCCGTCTGACTTGCGATCGCACAAGTAAATTTATCATGGGTTCTCCACCAGCACAACAATAAGGAAGAAACAAGCAATTACTATGAATGTAATGAGAACTGTCGTCATGGCTAAGAATGTATTTCAGGAGGTGATCCGCGATCGCATCCTGTACATCATCGGTTTTTATGCCATTATCCTGGGTATTGCCTTCCGTGCCATTCCCGAATTTACTGTCACTACTTTTGATAAAATCTTTTTAGACTTTGGTTTGGCAACCATGAACGTCATTGGTTTAATTGTGGCTATATTTATCGGCACGGGATTAGTTAACAAAGAAATTGAAAAACGGACTATTTTAGTATTAATTGCCAAACCCATCAGCCGCAGTGAATTTATTGCTAGTAAATATTTAGGGTTATCAGCAGTTATCGCTGTCCTCATTACTGCAATGACAATAATTTATTTAGGATTCTTACAACTTGGTCAAGTATCCTATCCGGTTACTAGCATTTTTCTGGCTACGCTATTCATCTTTTTTCAATTATGTTTAATTACTGCCGTAGCCATTACTTTAGGCGTTTTTACCAGTTCACTGATAGCCACAGCCCTAACATTTGCAGTGTATTTAATGGGGAATGTTACTCAAGATTTAGTGGCATTAGGTAAATTAAGTCAGAATCCTGCTATGGAACGCATTACCCAAAGTTTATATCTGATCTTGCCAGATTTATCTAGATTAGATTTAAAAAATGATGCTGTTTACGGTTTGCAAGCACTACCTGATACAATTACATTAATTACCAATGCGGGATATGGTTTGCTTTATAGTTTTATGTTGTTAGCGATCGCCATTATTATTTTCTTAAGACGAGAATTTTAAAATAACAAGATCCCCGACTTCTCTAAGAGGGTGTTTGAAAAGTTATGGTTGATGTATCAAATATTTTTTACCCCACCCTAACCCTCCCCTTGTAAAGGGGAGGGAACTGGATTTTTATTGTTTCCCCCCTTTACAAGGGGGGACTAAGGGGGGTAGCAATGTGATGAAAATTACGGAATACCACTTTTCAAACATCCTCTAAGAAGTCGGGGATCTGAAACTCTCGACTTTAAAAAATTTTGTGAAAATAATTATTGTCTATGATTTACGATTCCCCAATAAATACTACTGATAGTCTCATTTATCCTGATATTTATCATCACCAAGTTTCCTCGAATCAGCCTTTGAAACTAGGAATTATGGCTTCTGGGAATGGTAGTAACTTTGAAGTAATTGCCCAAGCTATTGCCGACGGTAAAATTAACGCCAAAATTCAAGTTCTAATTTACAATAATCCTGGGGCAAAGGCAGCAATTAGGGCTAAAAATTGGGGTGTAGAGTCTGTATTGTTAAATCATCGGGACTACAAAAATCGTCAAAAATTTGATCATAAAGTTGTCCAAACATTACAGCAGTATAATGTAGAATTCGTGATTATGGCGGGATGGATGCGATTAGTCACACAAGTTTTAATTGACGCTTTTCCTAATCGCATGATTAATATTCATCCCAGTTTATTACCGAGTTTTAAAGGCGTGCAAGCTGTAGAACAGGCTTTAGTCGCTAAAGTCAAAATTACTGGCTGTACTGTACATCTTGTTTCTTTAGAAGTTGACAGTGGCGAGATTTTAATTCAAGCGGCTGTTCCCGTTTTACCAGATGATACATCAGAAACACTACACGCGAGAATTCAAATCCAAGAGCATCGGATTTTACCAATGGCAATTTCTTTGTTAAAAGGGGAATAGGGAACCTACGGTGTACACACAAGTCCTATCTGTCTGGGTTTGCGGGATTTAGGGGGCATTAAAACCCTATTAGGCAACCTGATTAGACTTCTGTGTACCCCGTAGGATTCTGAAGAGGGAAGTAAAATACAGCGGTTTCCGCTCTTATGAGGTACAAAGTTGAATCATCAAACTCTTGTAGTGCGGGCATACTATGGCTAACGCCACGCTGCGCTATCGACAAGCTCAGTACAAGTCTTGCCCGCTAGATATGTACCTCATAACACCGGGAAGTGCTGTATATCTATCTTTAGATAGATGACAAAAACGTTTCAAGGCGTTTATTCTACACTTAATTTAACTATCCGTATCCTAAAAAACAAATCCGGGTTATGGAGAAATACCTGAAATATTCAATAGACCTCTGGTGAAAAAGATTGTAGGGACGAGAATCTCTACCCAGGTTACTTCTCTACAAGGGTTCTGGAAAACGCATATTTAAATTCGGTTGATGTCTAATAAGTAGCCTGTCACAATTAAACATAAAACCTCTGATTTATCAAAGTCACTCAAAAGTCACCATTAAGTCACTATTTCTCACTACGGAAGTCACTTACCAGGGGAATAGGATATTTAACAAGAAGAATTTTTACGTAGCACGGTTCAGAAACATCACTTAAGCAATATCTCTGGTTCATGGGTAGGAATTAAACCTGCTTCCAGGATACAGATTTTGTTTGGCTTTTGCTTATCCATCAGAACACCATAATTTTAATTTAAGGAGTCGGTCATGACAAACTTTAAAACTATACTCAACAATTCTAAAGTTCGTTCTTTTGGAAAAACACACAATTCTCATTTATTGACTAATTTAGATAGCATCGTAGAGCAAGTATTACAGAATACATATCAATATCTCAGTCAGTTCCGATTTGATGCAGAGTACACCCAGAAGTTAGAAACTGCTTTTGGTAATGATTTTGATAGGGAAGTTGCTAATCAATTATTTAATGCTTTTGCTGAAGATGATTTTAGTGCTGTTCCTACTATTGAGGTTGTAAATAGTCATGATATTAATGGTGCAAATGGGGCTTTTTCTATTACCACAGGTAAGATTTATTTAGCTGCTGAGTTTATTCATCAAAATGCTGAGAATCTCGATGCTGTTGTGGCTGTATTATTGGAGGAAATTGGGCATTCTGTTGATGCACGGATTAATACAACAGATGCAGCAGGGGATGAGGGTGATATTTTTGCGAGGTTGGTGCAAGAGGAGATTATTAGTGCGTCAGAGTTAGCAGTTTTGCGAGCTGAGGATGATACGGCGACGGTGACGTTGAATGGTCAGGTTGTGGAGATTGAGCTTCGTACTCCAGTCCTCAATGTCCTCAATGTCCTCGATGTTAAGGTTTATATCAGTGATATTAGTGCTAGCGCTAGTGCCTCCGGAAAATATGAAGCTAAGATTACGTTTGCATACGAGATCCTCTCACCTTTTGGCATTATTCCAATTCCAACAACTGGAATTGAGGTAAAGTACGATTACTATGTTAGTAACACTAATGTATCAACAGCAGGCACATTTATACTGAAAACGAGTCAGGAAAATATTCTGACTTTACCAATACCAGATGATGATCAAATATATGATTTTAACCGAACCTTAACCTTTAATCTAAAGCAAAGCTCCACTACAACCTACAACGTTAAGCTAGATCCTAACCTTTCTTCTCGTACACTAACCATCACCGACAATGAACCTTTAATCAGCATTGTAAAAAATCTTGACTTAAGTGAAGGTAATGGCAATGGCGAGTTTACTATTAAGTTAGATAAAACTCCACCTCAAACCTTTAACCTTTATTTTAAGGTTGAAGGCACTGCAAAATGGGGCGAATATGTTGCTACCAAAAAAGGGTCTGATTATAAACTCACATATCAAGGATATAACTCATCAGGAAAAATTGATACGTTTAAAGGAACTTTAAGTCCTAGCGATATTAATACTAATGGCGTTTATAGCATTCAGAATATCCCATCTGATACAAAGATCAATATTAACGAGATTAACAAGATAAAAATCACCGTAGAGCGAGTTAATGATGAAGTTTGGGAAGGAAACGAAACTGTAACTATTACCTTACTGGATAATCAAAAAGATTTATCTACTAGCGGAACTAATAAGCTAAATGATGGTTATGGAGTTGATACTACTAAAGCAACAGCTACAGTTAACATTATTGACAATGAACCCACCGTAACATTAGGAAAAGTTGTTAACCCCACCGAAGGTTTTGGTTTTGGTAGCACCATTGAAGGTTTAGGAGCAGCATTAAACCTCAACGGTAGTAATTCTGTCACAATTCCCAGTAATAATAGTCTCAACCTCACCCAAACAGGTCAATTTACCCAAGAGGCTTGGATTTTTGCCAACTTAACTGATGATACTCAACGAGGAATTTTAGGCTCTGACAATTATCCTAGTATTTGGGTTGAAAACAAAACCACCATCAAAGTAGGTATTGGTACTAAAACTTTTTTTGTTACTAATGCTCTTAATCCTAGTAGTTGGAATCATGTAGCCACCACCTTTGATGGTAAAGAATATAAACTTTATGTGAATGGAGTTGAACTTGTTAAAGATACAACCTTTACAGGCACAAATATTTCTGCAACTAAACAGTTAACCATTGGTAACGTCTCTAGTAATGATAACTTTGTTGGAGCTATTGATGAAGTGCGGCTTTGGAATGTAGCACGCACTCAGACTGAAATTCAAAGTTATATGTTAAATCCCCTCAAAGGCAGTGAACAGGGATTAATTGGTTACTGGCAATTTGAAGGTAACTTAAATGATGCTACAACTAATAATCAAGGGTTAATTTACCTTGGCGATGTTACTAATCTAGCAGGAACTATTACAGCATCTGGTGAGAATGTCCCTAATGAGGGAAAAGCGCAAGCTTTTGACGATCTAACTAATACTAAATGGTTAGTTTCTGCTAATAATGGATGGCTACAGTATCAGTTTAATAACAATCAATCCTATGTAGTTACTCAATATAAAATTACTTCGGCTAATGATGTTCCAACAAGAGATCCCAAAAACTGGATTTTACAAGGGTCAAATAATGGAAGTAATTGGACAAATTTAGATACTCGTAATAACGAAACTTTTAGTAGTAGATTCGAAACTCGCAGTTTCACCCTTAGTAATAGCACAAGTTATAGTTATTATCGCCTGAATATTACTGCTAACAATGGTGATAGTGCTACCCAATTAGCAGAATTCCAATTATTTGGAGGTACTCCTAATTTAGACTCATCTAATTATCTAAATAATCCTGCCCCTCAAATTGGTTATGTAGAAGTTAAATTAGACAAGCCCTTTGAGGGTCCCCAAGGATTATGGGTAGAGTATGATATTTCGGCTGGTACTGCAACTCAAAACATAGACTATTTTAACTCTCGTACTCGTCGAGTTTCTACTGATATTAAAACAGAAAGAAATGGGATTATTATTCCTAAAGAAAAAACATCAGCTCGTATCTATGTTAGTGCTTTATCCGATGCGGTAGTTGAGGGGGATGAAAATGTAACTATCACCTTGCGTCCGACTAATTTTGATATTTTCGATGCCAATAATGATGGGAATTATACACTTGGTCAAAATGGATTATTAGGCGAATACTATAACACCAAAGATCTAACAGGTACAAAAGTTTTATCCCGTATTGATTCTCAGGTAAACTTCTCTTTGGATTATGGTTCTCCTGCTGTAAATTCTCCTGCTGTGGGTGTTGTCAATGCTGATAACTTTAGCGTTCGTTGGACAGGTTTGTTAGCACCAGCGGTCACAGGAACATATACCTTCTACACCAATTCAGATGACGGGGTACGGCTGTGGGTCAATGGACAGCTAATTATTAATAACTGGACTGATCATCCAGCCACAGAAAATAACGGTAGCATTAGTCTTGAACAAGGAAAACTATACGACATCAAGTTAGAATACTACGAGGGTGGTGGAGGTGCCACCATCCAATTATTATGGCAACCACCCAACGGTTCAAAGCAGATTATCCCTTCTAATAATCTTCTTACAGCACCTATCGAGTATGCACCTAGCTTTGAGAATAATCCTAATTTTGGTCCAAATGGATTATTAGCCGAATACTATAACAGTACAAATTTTACAGGTACACCAGTTTCCCGTATTGAATCTCAGGTAAACTTACGTTTGGATAATGGTTCTCCCTACCCTGGGGTCAATACTAATAACGTCAGCGTTCGTTGGACGGGTAAGTTAGCGCCAACGGTAGGAGGAAAATATACCTTCTACACCAATTCAGATGACGGTGTACGGATGTGGGTCAATGGAGTGCAAATTATTAATAACTGGACTGATCATCCAGCCACAGAAAATAGCGGTAGCATTGATCTTGAACAAGGGAAAGTATACGATATCAAGCTAGAATACTACCAAGGTGGTGGAGGTGCGATTATCCAACTATTCTGGCAGCCACCCGCAGGTTCAAAGGAGATTATCCCTACCAAAAATCTTTTTCTTACAGAATTTAATAATAATGGCTCTCTTTCTCAAACTGAACGTGATGTCATTGGCTATAACTATAAGGTAGGTACTAATAGTACAGCTACTATCGCTATCAAAGATAATCAGGCATATCAAAAAGGAGTTATTCTCCTTGATGAATATGGATTCCCCTTCACAAATATTCCATCTGACAAAGTACGAATCACAGAAGGAAGCACCACTGATACTATAGCTGTCACCCCAGTGGTAACTATTAGCAAGTTAAATGATGTTAATGAAGGTGATATTCAACCAGGGCAATTTGTTATTAATTTAAGTGCGCCTGCTCCGGCTGCTGGTTTGAGTGTTCAGTATCAATTAACAGGAAGTGCGATCGCCGGGACAGATTATACTTCTATAAATGCCATTAACATTGCTCCTGGAGAAACTAGTGCAATTATCTCTATCTATCCCATAAATGATGATATCGCTGAAGGTAATGAACAAGTTACCATTACACTACTAAACTCAGCAACAGGTTACACATTAGGTAGTCAAACAACAGCCACCCTGAACATTATTGATGATGATAAGGCAGGGATCACACTCTCCGATGCTCTTGTTTCTGATACTGCTACCACCTATACAGGAAATTTTGACTCCCTAATAACTTCTGAACCCTATCCCCGAAGTGGTGATATTCTCCAGCTTTTCGATCAACAAACTGGCAACCTAGTTAAAGAAATTACCCTTACCCAGACAGTTATAGATTTGGGCAAGGTAAGCATTTCTGGGATTTCTACAAATTCCACCTTAAAAGCAATTCTAAAAGAATCAAGTAATGCACAGGGAAGTGTAAATCTTGGTACTGTCACCGTCAAATCTGATGGCACTGTTGATGTTTCCTTACCGAAAAATGACAATAAAGATACCTTTGGTATTCGTCTTTCATCTAAACCCACAGCAGATGTAACTATCACATTTAATAATATTGATAGTACAGAAGCAACATTCTCTAAATCTTCCCTCACTTTTACGATCGCTAACTGGGATCAATATCAAAGTGTCACAATCACAGGTTTAGATGATACTTTGGTAGATGGCGACATTAAATATACAGTTACAGCTAAAGCAACCAGTACCGATGCTCAATACAATAATGTATCCACATCTATCGCCATCACCAATTTAGATGACGATGATAATATTATCAAAACGAGCATTACTAACAGTAGTACAGGTCCAAAAGTAAGCCTTGGTGCTTTAACCGCAACACAATTTACTGAAGGAAATCAAATCAATATAACTGTTAATTTGAGTCAGACTGCTGGTACTGGTGGAAATTTAATTTTCTATTCAGTAGATGGAAAAGATTTTAAATATGGTGAAGATTATACTGTACCAGCAGCGAATCAAGTCTATTTGAAAGAAACAACAAATGGTGTTGAACTGACTCCTACAGATGTTAATAGTTTGACTGGAACTAAAGAATACAAAGATTTAGATGGAGATGGAGATTTAGATTTAGTCGTTACAAATAGCACAACTAAAACAAATTATTACCAATTCCAGGCTGTTAATATTGCCCAAGGTCAGAGTAGTGCAACCATCATGGTTAATACCATAGATGACAAAGTTGATGAAACCGATGAAAGCGTAAAAATCGTTTTAAAAGCTGGCACAAATTATCAAGTTGATGATAGTGCTACTAATAAATTCGTTGCTAATTTGACGGTTCAAGATAATGACACAGCCGGATTAACAATTACACCCAGCCAAACAGCAACTTCCACTTCTGAAAATGGTGGATTCTTAACTTATACTGTTAAACTCAACAGTCAACCGACACAACCTGTTACGGTTTATATCAGCAGTAATGATAGTAGTGAAGGGAAACTTAATGCTCCTACTGCCTTATGCTTTGATGGAGTAGATGATTTTGTTTCTTTACCTGCCAGTAGCTTAAGTGGAGCAATAACAGTTGAAGCCTGGGTATATGTAGATGATGCTAAACGTAACTGGCAACGCATCATAGACTTTGGTAATGGTCCAGCTAATAATAATATCATATTGGCATGGGAAGGTACGACAGGGAAAATGACCTTTCATATTTTTAACGGTAGTACAGCAAAATTTATAACAACCAGTGAAGTCTTCCCTGATAAACAATGGGTTCATGTGACGGCAGTAAATGATGGTAAGGGTAACGCTTACATCTACTGGAATGGAGAATTAAAAGCATCAGGAACAGGGCAAAACGTACCATTAAATGTCTCTAGAACTAATCAATATATCGGCAGAAGTAATTGGTCACAGGATGCTTTATTTAAGGGTCAAATTGATGAAGTTCGTATTTGGAATGTAGCACGTAGCCAACAAGACATCCAAGTCAACCAAAATCAGGCTCTCAACGGCAATGAAACTGGTTTAGTTGATTATTACAAAGCAAATGAAGGGGCTGGGACAACCCTAATAGATAGTACAGTTAATAAATCCAATGGAATATTACAAGGTGGGACATCTTGGACTAAAACCTATTCTGAGCCTTCTGACTTTATCGGTCTCAATTTTAACGCAACTAATTGGAATACTCCCCAAACTTTCCAAGTAGTGGGAATTAACGATGCGATCGCTGATGGGACTGTCCCATACAATATTATTACCACTGTCACCAGTGAAGATCCTAACTACAATAAACTAGCGATCGCTCCTATCCCCCTCACCAACACAGAAGATAGCGATACAGCAAAAATTATCATCACACCCCCCGGACAAGTAATAGAAGGAAGACAAAATGTCTATTCTGTCAAGCTAAATAGTCAGCCAGTGGGTGAAATCCGGGTCATCATGACTCCCAAAGTTGACCAGTTTCAACTAAATAATGAAGATATTGGCGAACCCCTTACCCTCACCTTTAATGCAAGCAACTGGAATCAAACACAAACAGTGCGAGTGACAGCCGTAGATGATTCAGTGGTTGAATATTTCCAAACTAGCCAAATTGAGTTTAAGGTAGAAACTGGCAATGTTAAAGACTTTGAATCAAAATGGCAGAATAACACACCAGAAAAAGCACTTGATTTAGGAAAAATTACCGGAGGAGTTGAACGTACTGGTTTATCTATAGATTCAACATCTACCGGAGGAGTTGAAGGTACTGGTTTATCTATAGATTCAATATCTACTGATATAGACTGGTATAAGTTTACCCTTCCCACTCAAGGCACTGCTAAGGATTTTGTAGAAATTCAGTTTGCTAATGCCAAGGGCGATCTCAATCTGGAATTGTATCAAATCTCTAATTCAGCTACAGCAGTTAAAACTTCTCTTTCCACCACTACAGATAAAGAACGAATTGAATTAAATGGACTAGCAGCAGGAGAATACTTACTCAAAGTCTCAGGAAAAGATAGCACTACCAGTAATGATTACAAACTCATTATTGGTGATGCAGATTATCAATATCGTACTGCACCTATTGTCACAACCGATGGTAAAGTCCTAACCGCACTAGATGTAACCATTAAAGACAATGATTTACCCACAGCCAAAATCATTGCTGGACCCACTGCTTCTGAAGTATTTGGTCAACCCAGTTACTTTACAGTTCAGTTGAATGCCCCTGCACCCCTTGATGGTAATGGGATTGTGGTTGGTTATAAAGTTGTTGGTGGTAGTGCAACTTTATTTGAGGACATTAATAATAATGGCATCTTAGATGCCGGAGAAGATTTTAATAGTAATAACAAACTTGACTTCGGAGATTACCGAATCCAAAATAACCAAACACAAGGCACTGTTAGAATTGCCCCAGGAGAAATTCAAGCAAATATTATTGTTTCTCCTGTTGATGACAAGTTGGTAGAAGACTTAAATCTGAAAACTATTAGCCGAGATACTACGTTTGTTTCTACTTCTGCTAATGGAAAAACTACATTACGATTCAATTTTGAAACAGAAACTCCTTTTGATACTCAATATGAAATCCCGAAAGGTAGTCTATTAAAGTTTGACAATGGAATAATTGGGACATTGGAAGGAAAAGCAACTTTTACCGATACTTTCTTGAACTTTGATGGTAAAGATGATTATGTTGCTACGACTCAGAGTTTAATGAATAATCTCTCGTCCTTCACTATGGAAGGTTGGGTAAAAGCTAATTCACTCAGAGAAGGGGAATCAGTTAGTTTATTTGGACAAAATGATGTCATTGAATTTGGCTTCTCGTCTCAAAAACTTTCAGTATGGACACAAAAAGGAGGTGGGTACTTATTCAGTGCCGATACGACTTATCCTCTTAATGAATGGCATCACGTAGCTGTCGTTGGTAATGGACAAAATGTAATCCTTTATCTGGATGGAGTAGAAGTTAAAAAAGGTGGTTCTCCTACCACAAATTATGGAACATCGGCAGATCCATTTAAAATAGGAGCCGAAGTCTGGGATCAAGTCAATAAGCAACCATTCAACGGTCAAATAGATGAAGTTCGGATTTGGAATCTAGCACGTACCGAACAAGAGATCAAAGATAACCTAAATAAGCCTCTCAATAGTAGTAAAACTGGTTTAATTGCTTACTATCAAGCTAATGAAAGTACGGGAATTAACCTAATTGATAGTAGTGTTAACAAGTTAAACGGAACACTTCAAAATGGTGTATCTTGGCAAGGTACAAAAGGTACTCTACTTGTTAAGGTTGATAATCAAGATGTTAGCCGTATTAATGCAGCAACTAAAGCCAAAATTACTGGAGAAACCATCGTTGTTGAATTACTGCCAGATGTAAACATATCTAATCCAACCTATACTTTAGGAGGTGAAGATGTTAATCTTAATGGCAAATTAGATTTAAGTGAAGATACTAATCTTAATGGCAAATTAGATTCAGGCGAAGACAAGAATAATAACGGTAAATTAGATTTAAGTGAAGATACTAATCTTAATGACAAATTAGATCCCGATGGAAATACATCAAAAGCCACCCTCAGTATTGTTGACGATGATGTACCCGGAATTCGTATTGTAGAAGTAGGTAATCATACTGTCGTCAGAGAAAAAGAAACCGCTACATTTGAAGTTTCCCTCCTCAGCGAACCTGCTAAAGATACAGAGGTTAAAATCACCCTAACTCCAGGTGCAGAAATTGAATTTGCCAATCCCATCAATCCTACGACGGTTCAGGTTGACAAAAATGTTTATAAATTTAACACAACAGGTATTTCCAATCTTAATGTTGAACTCAAAAGCCTAGTTTTCACAGATCAAGGGGATACAGTCGCCTTTGAAATTAAACTACCTCAGAAACCAACAAAAGACCAGATTGTTGAGTTATATGATGCTAATGATACCACCAAGGATTTAGCCAACACAAAACAAGTCACCTTCACAGCAGAAGAATGGGATGGAATTCAACAAGGTAATATTGATGGTAATTGGCAAGAATTTCAACAAGTTGTCATATCAAATCTTAATAAAGATGTAAATGGTAACTATGCTATCAAGGCAGTTATCAAAGATAAAGGTGCAACATCAGGAACAGAGATCAATATTCCCATAACACGTACTACTGAAAAAGTACAAAAACAAACCACGACTCTAACTATCAACCCTACAGACTGGTACAAGCTACAAACCGTTACCATCAAGGGTAGTAGTGACGATGTTACCGAACCCGGAATTTATCACGCTGATTCCATTAAATATACAGTCACCAGTGATGATAAAAATTATGATGGGATATTTGTCCCTGACCAAACCATTCATGTAGTAGACCGGATTATTGACTCCAAACAAACCGCCAACACTTTGGGACAAGGTTTAAAAACACTACAAGATAGCATGGATAATCTGAGCTTACCCTTAATTGGTAGCTTGGATGGAGTTGCACCAGATCCCATTGCGGCTTTTAGTCAAGATTTAGTCAATGTGATTAGTTCAACCGAAAATCTCACCGCTTCAAAACTAAAAGAAATCATCGAAAATGTTCTCAGCAAAATATTTGGCAAAGATGCTTTCACAGTTGAAACAGAAGCAACTAACAATGAAATCTCTGTTCTGTTAGACATAAAGAAAAATTATGAACTCTTTAAGCTACCTCTCTCTACAGATTTGGGGATACCAGCATTAGGCGTTGGCTTAACAACAGAAGGGGATTTGCAAGCTAACTTTAACTACAATTTCTCTCTCGGTTTTGGTTTGCATGACGATTTTGGTTTCTATATTGATACAGACAAAACAGGGTTTAAAACAGATGTTACCGTTGATTTAGATCAATTTAAAGGACAAGGTAGCTTAGGTTTCTTGAAACTAGATTTCGCCGACGATGCTAACAACCCCAGCAAACTGCAAGTTAGCTTTGAAGCTAGTTTAAATGATTTAGATAATTATAAGGGAGTTCAATTCTTTGATGTCAATGGTAATGGACAGTTAGATGCTAACACCTTCAACTATCCCATTAAAATAGATGAAAATAAAGACGGAAAGGCTGATAAAAACACCGATGGGAGCTTTAAAACCACAACTTATAGTATTCAAGAACCTTTTGCTAATATCAATGACAAGGGAATTGCGGCAGACTTTCCTAAAGTTAGTGAAGCGTCCGAAGAGGCCAAAAGAGTTAATTGGAATGAGTTTAACGTAAGAAATACCTTTGAAGAAGAACAATATATCAAGCAAGAAGGTATTTATCGTAAATCTGTCAAAGATGGCTTGACGATCTATTATTTTGATAGCGATCGCAATGCTTCATTTGATGAAGGAAAAGAATTATTTGTTGTCTCTGGAACAGGTAAATGGTTCGATACTAGTGGAAATATCAAAGAATTTCGCATTGAACAGAAGAAAGTTAACGGAATAGTTACCTACTACTTTGATGACAATGGTAATAATGTTCTAGAAGATAGTGAAAAACTCACTGAGAAACAGAAAAAGCAACTTGATAAAAACAATAACTTCAAATTAGATGCAGACAGACACATCGAAGGAGAAGGTAAGTTTGTTCAAGGTACGGGAATTGCTTTTCTTGATGCCAATAATAATGGTAAACTTGATGCAGGTGAAAAGTATGTTAACTCCAGCTTTGAGCAGTTAACTATCAGTGAAGATGCTATTGTTACTGATAGTAACGGTGTTACTTTCCTTGACGTAAATGGCGATGGAAAATATCAGGAAAGCTTTTCTACAGTTAATCTAAAAACTAATCAAATAATAACCAAAAACGAATTCAAAGTTCTCATTAATAACAGTATCAATAAGAATGGTTATCGCTTCTTAGATTTGAATAATAACGGATTATTAGAGGGGGGTGAACCACAAGCTAGTTCAAAAAATGAGCCATTAAGTATAGATGAAAACTATATTTTTACAAACCAGCTTGGAGAGACTTTTGTAGATATCAATGGAGATAAAGTAAAAGCTCTCAATGGTGAACCATTAGTGATTATTAAAGATGGTGTACGCTTTGTTGATCTCGACCCAGACGGAGAAGAAAATACTAGCGAACCAACCTCCCAACCTAACAATGTTTTCACAAAGAAGAGTATCCCAAGTAGTGGGGGCATAGAATTTAGCTACTATGACTTCAATAATAATAACTCCTTCGATACAGGAGATGCTAAAGTCACCGATAAACCTAATATCGTGACAGTATTGGATGATGGTTCACGTCTCACTATTACCGAACTTGTCAATTTCAAAAAAGACCCAGAAATTAGCTTCTCAGACCTCTTCAACTATCAATTTGCTGGAGAAGCCAATCTAGGATTAAACGCCAAAACTAGCATTAATAATAATACCAACTTCCCCTCCGTTAGTGTTGACTTAGCCGTTAATTTACCCCTATTTAACTACGGGAATCAAGACGAAGCTGGAAGTAATGGCTTAAGCGTTGACTTCAATAATATTACCGTTGACTTGGGAGGATTTATTAGTGATGTTGTTAAACCTGTAATAGGTACTGCTGATAAAATTATTACTCCAATTAAGCCAATCATTCAAGTTCTCAATGCTGATACGAAAATCTTTGGTTATATCGGACTCGAAAGTACCTTTGATACAGACGGAAAACCCGGAGTTTCTATTCTAGAAATTGCCAAAAAATTAAACTCAGGAGATCCAAGAATTGACAAAGCTATTAAATTTGCTGAAACCGTTACCAAGATTTCGGAAATAGTAGATTTGCTCAAGGATTCTACTACATCAACCACAACGAACACTATCACTATTAATCAGATTGCATCTTCCAGTGTTCCTGGCGGTAGTCCAAATACAACTTCTGCTCCAGGTACACCTGCTACAAATCTTTTTACTACTGACTTTGATTCTCAGTACAAAACTGAAGCCAAGTTATTGTTAAATAACGAAACATTATCAACTTTAGTTAATGACTTTAATCCAAACAATTTTACCTTTGTCATTACTCATGGTTTTCAATCCAGTGTTTTTGGACAAAACCCCCAATTCCGAGATTTAGGTAGTGCCATTCATAACTACTTTAAATCGTTGAATCAAGGTGTAAATGTAGTTTTATGGGATTGGAGTACAGAAGCAAGTGGAAGTCCTTTAGAATATCAAACAAACGCCAACAAAGTAGATGAAATAGGTGAGGAACTGGCTAAATTTTTACAAGCAGGAAATATAAATCCCAGCAAAACGCAACTAATTGGTCATAGCTTAGGCGCTCATGTAATGGGTAATGCCGGAGAAAGTTATAAGACTTTAACTGGTAAGTCTATTAATAGTATTGTGGGATTAGATCCGGCTGGTCCACTATTTGAGTCTGATTTCAACCCGGCAACTCTTAGTAATGATACATCTAATAATCTTGATCTCTTAACAAACCGCCTGGATGATTCCGATGGTGATAGAGTAGTTGCTTTGCATACCAGTAATACCTTGGGTTTTGATGGTAATCTCGCAGATTTAGACCTATTCGTAAATTGGTCAGATTTGACTCAACCTGGTGCGTTTAATTTCCTAGATAACCATAGCTATGCTACTCAACTCTATACTCAGTTAACAAACCTTTCTTCATTCTCACAAGATTTTGGCAATAGCGAAGAAAAGAACTCAACTCTTGTAGGTAATACGTTAGATATTAATGATATCTATAACACTGCTTTAAGGGGATCAGATTATGTTACAACTGGTGTAGACACAATTGCAATTAATTTTGGTAGTTACTCCTTAGATGACTTCAAAGCCGCTAGTAAAGACGAAGCTGATGCTGCTGCTAGTGTAAAACCTGGTAGCACTGCTGGTAGTAGTCAAAATAGTGCTAAAACAACGAGTAAGCTAAAAACAGATACAGAAAGCCAAGCTAATAACTCTTCAAAAGGTAGTTTAATTAGTAAACTAAAAGGTTTAGAAGGATTAGATTTTCCCATCCTCACATCACCAACTACCGCTATTAGTCTTCTGTTAGGAGAATCAGGGGTTGATTTAGTTACTTATGACATTCCTGATTTTGCCTTTGACTTTAATATTCAACAAAATTTCCCTATCTTTGGACCTATTTCTGGACTATTAGAAGGCTCATTCTCTGCCAAAACTGATTTATCTGTGGGATACGATACCTATGGTATTGAACAATGGCAAAAATCAGATTTCAGCTTAGAAGATGCTTACAAAGTCCTAGACGGTTTTTATCTCAATGACTTGAATGCTAACGGCATAGACAAAGATGAATTTTCTATGCAGGCAAGGATAGCAGCAGGTGCTGGTATAGATGTTTTCTTACTGAGTGCCTTTGTTAAAGGTGGTTTAGACGCTTACGTAGGCTTCGATCTAAATGATGTAGGGGAACAAACTGGCACCAGCGATGGCAAAGTCAGAGGTTCAGAAATCATCTCTCGTCTTGATACACCTTTAGAATTATTTGAACTTTACGGAGATTTGTCAGCTTTCTTGAATATCACCGTCAAAGCATTAGGGATAAATGTTTTTAACCAAGACTTAGCACGAATAAAAATCGCAGAGTTTAGCATAGGTGCTAACGGTATACGTGGTTCAGTCGGTAACGCTCCTCAGATTGGTTCATTAGTCTATTGGGATGCTAATTTTAATAGTAAATTTGAAGGAAATGAACCTTTTACCTTTACTGATGGCAATGGTAATTACATCCTAGAAATCCCAGAAGAATATGATCTAAATCGTAACGGCACTTTTGATAACGATGAAGGACAAATCGTTGCTGAAGGGGGAATTGATACCACCACTGGTTTGACAGTAAAAACCAAATTAATTGCCAGCGCCGACTCCGCTATGGTGACACCTTTAACCACCTTAAAATCAACGCTGATTCAGCAAGGATTAACAGGTGAGGAAGCGAATAATCTCATTAAAACCATCTTTAATCTTTCCTCTGATGTCAACATTGATAAATATAATCCCTTTGCAGCTATTGGGGAAAATGACATTAATGGGGTTGAGATTGCCACAGATCATATTAAGGTGACGAATCTGTTACTTAATGGAATCAGCTTCTTAGAAAACGCGGGTTATCAATCAGAAAATGCGGAAACTCAGGTAATTATCGCTTTAAAAGAAGTCCAGCAAACAGTTGAGAGTTTTAGCCTCAGTAATAGTGATCACATTAAATTACTCTTGACGAAGTTAAACGCAAAACTGGCCAACTCGACTATTAGCCAGGAAACCTTAGCCGAAATTGCGAAATTGGTAGCTAACAGTAATCACCTAGTTGAGGATATTAGCCAACAGGCTTTAGACCGCTCAATAAGTGATGTTCTCCCTAGTATTACTCCTATCAAAAAGACAGTTTATACTTCCGTACCTGCCTTAACTGCACAACTGGTCAAAGGGGAAATTACCTCAGAAGAGGCAGAAACAGAGTTAGATAAATTACTCAATGCCAATACCTTCTTGGTGCAGTATCAAAGCTTTAGCACTAACCGCACAGTGAAAGTAATTACTAATGATATTCTCACCGAAGGGGTAGAAGGAACAGGACATTTTACTATCGAACTGGGAGCAGCAGCCCCCAGCCAAGGGTTAAAAATTCTTTACACCCTCTCCGGGACAGCAACATTAGGACAAGATTACAATTTTGAAGGCTCAAACTTTGGAGAAATCACCATCAAAGGTGGAGAAAGCCGGGCTATTCTCAACCTGTCAGCCATTGATGATGACCTTAAAGAAACCAAAGAAACCATCTCTCTTAACCTCAAATATGTTGGTAATGGTTACATCCTTGACCCTATTGCCAAAACTGCCCTAATTACTATTAACGATAATGAAGCAGATAGCGTTAATAGTAGTCAAAAAGGTTTAGAGTCCAATGGCACATCAGGTAACGACACTATTATCGGCACAAACAAAGACGATATCCTCAAAGGTAGTAATGGTAACGACTCACTCACCGGAAATGCAGGTAACGACATTTTAGATGGCGGTGCAGGAAATGATACTCTTTGGGGAGGAGACGGCGCTGATATATTAGAAGGTCGCTCCGGTACAGACTCACTCAATGGTGGTGTAGGAGATGACAAGCTGTTCGGAGGCATGAATAATGACATCCTTGTAGGAGGTATGGGTAATGATCAACTACAAGGTGATGCCGGAAATGATAAACTTCAAGGTAACGAAGGTAACGATGTCCTAGAAGGTGGTACGGGTAACGACTATTTAGCTGGTAACGCAGATAACGACTGGTTATTAGGAGGAGCAGGGGAAGACATCCTAGAAGGGGGTGCTGGTGCAGACTTACTCAATGGTGGTGAAGGTGCAGATGTATTCTATTACAGCACTCCCACTCAAGGAATTGACTTCATTCTTGATTTTGACCCAACTCAAGGCGATATTATCCAAATTTCCAAGACGGGTTTTGGTGTTAATAATTTAGAACAATTTAGTTTCTTGGTTGGTACGCTCCAATTTAACGGAGTAGATATTGCCTTAATCCAAAATGATGGACAAACCTATAACACATTCCCCAACTTAGCAAACATTATTCAATTAGTAGATGAACCTACTTTCCAAACTGCTGTTGTTTCCGAAGCATCTGCTCATAGTCAAATTGTCTATAGTTCAGCAACTGTAGACATGGTAGAAAAACCAAACTTGACAATTTATGATGAGATTATCAACCGTGGTTATTTGAAAGTTGCTACCTCATCACAAACTACTGATTTTGACAGAGAATTTACTAAAATATTAGCTGCTGCCATCTTCGGAGATGCAACTAAGATTGAATTTGTAAATGCAGATTTGAATAGTGGTTTTGAGCTTGTTAGCAATAAGATAGTTGACATTGGTGCTAATCATACTATTAAAACCGCAGAAGGGGATCTCGCCCACAACGTTGATTTCAGTTCTACCTATTTCTATGACCACAATTCCACCAAAGAAGCCATCGGTTTGATTGTGCCGGAAAATGATTCACAATGGGCGGATGTAGTTCGTTGGGTAACTTATGTACCCATGCAAGCTGAAGAATTTGGGATTACCTCTGCAAATATCGCTCAAGTTATCGCCCTCAACACCGATGATAATCCTAATAATGATTCTGAAGCAGGTATTCGACGCTTCTTAGGAATAGAAGGGAATTTAGGCGCGGGATTAGGATTACCAAATAACTTTGCGGCTAAGATTATTGAAGACGTAGGTAATTATGGTGAAATATACGAGCGTCATTTCCCAGAAGTAGAAAGAGAAAGCAATTTATTGTGGACAGAAGGGGGTTTAATCTATTCTCCTCCTTTCTCCGGCACATCCCAAGATTTAGAATTAATTGAAAATAGTAACCGGAATGTACTGACTGAAGTTTTAGAACGCGGTAAATTGATTGTCGGTACTAATGGTGGAAATCCTGGTTTTTCCTTCCCTAATGGTGATGGTAACTTAGTCGGTTTTGATATTGATCTAAGTAAAGCACTGGCTTCTGCCTTATTTGGTGATACTCAGGCTGTAGAATTTCGTCAGTTAAACAACCTGGAAAGATTCACAGATGTTGCTAATGGTGTTGTTGATATTACTGTCCATCAAGTCACCCATGATTTAGTCAGAGATGGCCAATATGGAGTAGATTTTAGTCCTATATACTTCTACACAGGACAAGGAGTTTTAACCAGAAAGGATAATGGTATTGTTAACCTTCCTGATTTAAACGGTCGGAAAATAGGTGTCAGTGCTAATACTAACTCGCGGCAAAATCTTGACGATATCTTTAAAAAGTATGGTATTAATGCGGAAATTATCGAATTTACCACTGCTAATCAGCTTACTACTGCATATTTACTAGGAACAGTTGATGCGGTGTCTCTGGATACTCCCTTGTTATATGCAGCAATGCCTTTGCTACCAGATCCTGATAACCATCATTTACTCAATGCCAACATTAGCAAACAACCTCTAGCGATGGTAATTGATGAAAATCAATCGGATTGGGGCGATGTAGTAGGTTGGGTGACTCATGGTTTAGTCCAAGCACAAGAATATGCAATTACTTCTCAAAATATTGATGAAATTTTAGCCCGCAATACCGATAACAACCCCAGTAATAATGACAGCAGCGAGATTCGTCAATTCTTAGGGTTAGAAGGCAATATCGGTCAAATGCTTGGTCTAGCTAATGATTGGGCTGTGAATATGATCAAAGCAGTTGGTAATTATGGAGAAATCTACCAACGTCACTTTGATACAGATGTTTTACGTCGTGGACAAAATGAATTAGCTACTGATTTTGGCTTACAAACTGCTCTACCATTACGGGCAGGTGAATTCCAGGAAGGATCAGATCCCATCACTAAACCTCAAGACCTAGTTTCCGGTACACCTGGCAATGATAAACTCATATCCCCCACAGATTTGGATGGGGAACAGGACATAGTATTTACTGGTGCTGGAGATGATGAGGTAGATGTGAGTCTGTCTCCAGTTGGCGATAATAATATCTTTGGTGGTAGTGGAGCAGATACTATTTATGTGAGTAAGAGCGATCGCGTCTTTGGTGACGTTGGCAATGATATCTTCTATGCTATTGATGGCAAAGGTGGTAATCGGATGTCCGGTGGCGCAGGAAATGATACCTTCTTCTTGGGTGCAGGCGATCGCGCTCTTGGTGGTGAAGGTAACGATATTTTCTACCTTCAACAGGGTGGTGGTAACTTAATCTCCGGTGGTGCTGGTGCTGACAAGTTCTATATCCTCACTGGTGATATACCTGCTACTACCAACACCATTATTGACTTCGATATGGGTACTGATGTCTTAGGTATTCGTGGTCAAGGCGCTGGTTTTGATTTCAATGACCTGACTTTAATTGACAATAGTATTATCGTAGGCAATACAACTATTGCGATCTTGAACGGAGTTGATACTACCAGGTTGACTGCTACTAATTTCAGCTTTATCTAAAACTTAACGGGTGACAATGTGGCTAAACAGCTTGTTTCATAGGGGATAGAGCCTGAATGTTGCCACATCTCATCTTCAACCGCTTTGTCACCTGTTAAGAACTGACTAATGTTAAAATTCTCAGTGAGAAATTTAGGATATTTTTATGTCAGTTGTAACTAACCCAATCAAGTTTGGTACAGATGGTTGGAGGGGTGTGATAGGTGAGGAGTTTACCTTTGAACGCTTGGCATTAGTCGCAACCGTAGCAGCCAAAGTTTTACATAATACTTACTTTTCTGAAGTAGGTAGCCGGACGATTATTGTCGGTTATGACCGCCGATTTATGGCGGAAGAGTTTGCCCGTGTGGTTGCCAATGCCGTCACCGCAGTTGGGTTTGATGTCCTGTTTAGCGAAACCTTTGCCCCCACTCCGGCTTATAGTTGGGCGGCTAAAGAACTCAAGGCTTTAGGGGCATTAGTTGTGACAGCTAGTCATAATCCTGGTGCATATTTAGGATTAAAAGTTAAAAGTGCTTTTGGTGGTTCAGTGCCACCGGAAGTTACTCAAGAGATAGAGGCTTTGTTATCAGAAGAAGTTGCCCCAGCGGCGATTTCAGGTAAGGAAGAAACCTTTGATCCTTGGCCAAGTTATTGTCAAGCATTAGCGGCTAAAGTTGATATTGACAAAATCAAAGAAGTTATCAATTCTGGCAAATTAACAGTATTTGTGGATGTCATGCACGGGGCTGCGGCTGGGGGACTAACACGATTATTAGGGGAACAAGTCAAAGAAATTAATAGCGACCGTGATCCTCTATTTGAAGGTGGTGCACCTGAACCTTTACCAAAGTATCTTTCCCGGCTATTTACAGTTATGAAAACTCATCGGGAAACCCATAAAACGGGTTTAACTGTGGGTTTGGTATTTGATGGAGATTGCGATCGCATTGCCGCAGTAGATCAAGATGCTAATTTCCTCAGTTCCCAAATCTTAATTCCCATCTTAATTGACCATTTAACCCTACGGCGGAACTTTCAGGGCGAAATCGTTAAAACTGTCAGCGGTTCGGACTTAATGCCCCGTGTAGCCGCATTACACAACCTTTCTATCCATGAAACAGCAGTAGGTTATAAATACATTGCTGACCGAATGTTAGCGACGCAGGTATTGCTAGGTGGTGAAGAATCCGGTGGCATTGGTTATGGTAGCCATATTCCCGAACGTGATGCTTTATTATCGGCACTTTATGTATTAGAAGCTGTGGTGGAATCTGGTTTGGATTTAGGTGAATATTATCGCTATTTACAACAACAAACTGGTTTTTCATCCAGCTATGATCGCATTGATTTACCTTTAGCTAATATGCAAGTTAGAGGGCGACTATTAGACCTTTTACAATCCCAACCTTTGACGGAAATTACGGGTAAAGAAGTCATTGGTTGTCAAACAATTGATGGTTATAAATTCCGTTTGGCTGATCAAAGTTGGTTAATGATTAGATTTAGCGGAACTGAACCAGTTTTACGTCTTTATTGTGAAGCCGCAACTCTGGAAGAAGTTCATCAAACCCTAAATTGGGCAAAAAATTGGGCTGAATCCAATTAATTAATAACTTCAATTCCTAGTCGGTTTTAACCGACTTTAACTATGAGACGGGGAATTTATTCCCCGGATAAATGGCTATTTTGTAAGATGTTATTTGGGTATTTTATCGGGTTTTTGTGATGGGTTGGGGACTTTATTGCGATTTATATATAAACGGGTTTTAATCAATTTCCTCTCTTAATTACTTTTTTTTTCAATCACTAATTATGATGAATAGTTACTAGAAGACTGATGCAAATTTAACCCGACAATAAAGCGAAAATCTTTAACATTTAAAGTATATATAGCAGAAATGTTGAATAGCGTAATAAAACTTTACATATTGAAATAAACTTAGCCTATAAGTGCTATTTTTCATCTTATCCAAATAAGTTTTCTAAACCAATGAACATAACTTATTTCCTGACACATATAGGACTGAATATAACGGAGTTTATCTAATAAAGTTCTGCCAAATTCTTGCGGTATTTCTATTAGTTGCAATATCAAATAAGCGATTAAACAGCACATTATTTGAATTCTAATTCCATTCTCATTCTTTGTCATAAGTCTATCTAACTTGAGGTGCATTTTTAAGAATTTCCATAGCAATTCAATTTGCCATCTTTGTATGTAAATTTCCATAATCTCTTGATTACTAACTTGCTCTTCTCCTTCATTTAATAAGTTTGTTGCTAAACGAAATTCACTCTTAGTTTCTATATCACAAAATGCTACTACTCTAATTTCCACTTCTCTTTCATCTTTGCCAACTTTACAATTACCATTTTCTAGCATTTCTAAAGTGACATTATTTTTAATTCTTAAGACAAAAGCTTTATTTTTTTGTTGTTTTAATTCAGATATTCTTTCGGAGGATGCAAATCCTCTATCCATTATCCCTACTCATGCATGACGGGATTGCTTCTACTGTTTCTTGTCCATATTTATGGTCATGTCCTTGTCCAAAATGAATCACCATTCCACCAACTTCTGATGTCAAACTATCTAACCCACAAAATAGTTTTACTTGATGATATCCTTGACTCCATAATATTTTATTTCAATATGTAAAGTTTTATTACGCTATTCAACATTTCTGAATAAAAGGCATTATAAAAAATTCATTGTAAACAGTAATAGCAACTGCTAAATATAATATCCGTTCTGGTTCTTGTTCTTGTAAAGCCAGACGATAAATTATAAATTGTCCTAATGCAGCATAAAGTTCCGTAATTTTTGAAGCATTAAGAAAACTTTTGATTTCTATGGCTATTTTTTGTCCTTCTTTTTCGGCTGCAATAACCTTTTCTGCTCCTAAATCAATATATAATTCTAATGTTCCCGCTTGCAATGGATAAGGAGCATGACTAATAAACCAGCCCTCTTTTTCTAGTGCTGTTTTGACAATATTATGAAAAGCATCTTTAGCTGGCACGGTGTTAATTCCAAAGTTGTAACTTGGTTTCACTATGTTACTTGTATATTAACATTTTTATGAAACAAAAATAATTTACTAAAGCAGTTAGAATTATGAGAATATGTCATAAAGATTTATAAATGTTAACGATTCACAAAATAAATATATAATTTGACGTATTTTTTATTACAGAATTACCCTAAATAAAATTCCAAAACATCTACCAATAGGGTATTGTCAAAGGAGCTAAATTTTAGTTTGCTATTAATTTTGTTAGTCGTTATATTACTTACAATTAGTTTGCAAAAAACACATTAAAAAAACACCAATCTCATGCACATACCCGATGGATTTATTTCTGTGCCAGTTGCAGCCGCTACCAGTTTAGCCAGTGCAGCCGCTTTATTTGTGGCTTTTGAGCGATCGCAAACAGCCTTTGGCATTCGTCGCGCCCCCATTCTCGGCTTAACCACAGCCTTTATTTTCGCCGCCCAAATGATTAATTTTCCTGTAGCGGGGGGGACCAGCGGCCACCTATTAGGAGGAGCTTTAGCTGCCATTATTTTAGGTAGTCCTTGGGCGGGAATGCTATGTATTGCCACAGTTTTAATTATTCAAGCTGTGCTATTTGCTGATGGTGGTATCACCGCCTTGGGTGCAAATATTTTAAACATGGGAGTAATCGGCGTGTGGGTAGCGTGGGGATTAACCCAAACCTTACAACGACTATTGGGCGGTTCTCAAAGGCGTTTACCCCTAGCAGCAGGAATAGCAGCAGGAGTGAGCGTAGTTGTCGCCGCTGTAGCTTGTGCCATTCAATTAGCCCTGTCTGGAACAGCACCAGCCAACATAGTTTTACCCACCATGGCAGGTGTACATATTTTGATTGGTATTGGAGAAGGATTAATTACCGGGGGTGTATTAACCTATTTAGCCACAGCCCGTCCAGATTTGTTACCAGGTGAAGAACACAAAGTTAGAGGCTGGTTAGTTCCCGTTGTCAGTATTTTGCTAATTTCAGGTGTGTTGTCTCTATTTGCTTCTGCTTGGCCAGATGGTTTAGAAAAAGTAGCAGAAAACGTGGGTTTTATCAACTTAGCTGAAAATGTGCGGGTAATTGTACCAACACCTTTGGCTGACTATGAGATTAAAGGTTTAGGACAAATTGGGACAAGTATTGCTGGTTTAGTGGGTTCTACAGCTTGCTTTGCTGTGGCTTTTGGAATTGCCAAAGTGATAAAACCGAATAATGCTTAAAATTTCCTTACCATTACGCTTGCAGTTATCCCTGATCATTGTGATTGGGGCAGCTTTTTTAAAACATCATACTTGGTCTAATTTACTAGTATATGGGGCGATCGCCCTTATTTGGGTTTGTATCTTACAAGTACCCATTCGCAAATTAGGCGGATTAATCGGTGCAGAATTAATTTTTCTATCATTGATGGCTTTACCATTGGGATGGGAACGAGCTAGTTTTTTGCTTGTGCGTTCCCTAATTTGTTTAATTACGATGAATAGTTTCTTATTAACCTTACCCCCCCACAGTTTGGGTATCGCCCTCAAAAGCTTACCAATACCTGCACCATTAAAGGAAAACCTGATCTTAGCCGCGCAATATTTAGAAATATTACTTTTAGAAGTAACGCAAATGCAGCGCAGCGCCCAATTACGTGGTTTAAATGGTGCAGCAGGGTGGCTACGCTATGCCAGTGCTTCAATGATTGGGGCGTTGTATCTCCGCACCTTAGACAGAGCCGAAAGAGTTTATGCTGCTATGGTAGCCCGTGGATATAACGGACAATTACCCATAGATTCCCCCCTCAAACCAAAAGAACGTTTTATCTTGTTAATAGCTGGGGTGACAGCTACTTGTTTAACCCTAAGTTCCTACCTTACTGTTATTTGAGTGGTGAATCTTGACATCATTAACTTCTAATCCCCAAATTTCCCTTTCTCAACCGCATACAAATGTCGTTGAAGTCCAAAATCTGGTATATGCCTATTCGCACCAGCAACCCGTGCTACAAGAAATTTCTTTTAGCCTACAAACAGGCGATCGCGTCGCTTTAATGGGTGCTACAGGCTCAGGAAAAAGCACCTTACTAGAAAACCTCATTGGCTTAAAACATCCTCAAAACGGCAAAATCTGGATTAACGGTATCCCCTTATTACCAGATACTTTGCCAGAAGTACGGCAACAAATTGGTTTTACGTTCCAAGATGCTAACGACCAATTATTTATGCCCACAATCCTCGAAGATGTTACTTTCGGACCTCTTAATTATGGTGTCTCATCTATAGCCGCTAAAGATAAAGCCCATCAACTATTAGCGGACTTTGGATTAGAGTCCTACGCCCATCGTTCCGCCCATGAACTTTCTGGAGGACAAAGACGTTTAGCCGCCTTAGCCGCAATTTTAGCCCTAGATCCTGCCATTCTCATCTTAGACGAACCCACCAACGGACTTGATCCAGCATGGCGACGACATTTAGCCCAAGTATTATTAAAATTGCCTGTTAAAGTCATGTTAATAGCTTCCCATGATCTCCAATGGCTAGGAAGAGTCACCCAACGGGCTTTAGTCCTCTCTACTGGTAAAATCCAAATAGACAGCGACATCCAACCACTGTTGCAAGATGGCAAAACCTTAGATAAATTAGGGTTGCCAGTAGATTGGTAAACTGTGCAACACAGAAATTCGTAATTGCGAATTAATGATCATAAGACCTCGCGGTAAGTGGGAAACGAGCGCGTCTTTAGACCTGAGAGGGAAACGAAACGGCACGAGGGATTTTAATCCCTGTGGTATGTTAGAATTAAATTGTGAGTAAGAACAAAAAACATCTACGTGTTGAAGCATCCTAGTACGGAGAAATTCCGGCTCCTATGAAACAACGGTTAGGTTTAAGTCCTAACGGCAGTATTGACTTGAAAGAGCGAGTAATGGCAGGTTGTGGAGCGTACCGCGTCTTGGCTTAGTGATGGATTCTAAAAACACTGAAAACCATAAAAGTAAGCGCAATTTCGACACCTTGATTGGCAGTTGTTTTGAGCGTTTAGGCGGCGTTTGACGGTCGCAGCGAGATTAGATTGAGCTAAACTCTTAATTTAATTCTGTCAGTAGAATCTCAGTGGCTGTCTTCCCTGAGAGTGTCAATTGGCTTAATATTTAGGGAATTTTATTGCTCTTGGGATGTTAATGTTGTTTTCCCGTTATCCAGTTATTGCTCCTGTTAGCCTGAGCATTGCTTTGTTAATTACTAGTTGCAGTGAGACTAAAACCTCCCAATGTCAGCGATTAGTTACAGTTGTCAATCAGGGTACATCACTGATTGATATTAAAAAAGGTCAGCAAGCATCAACTAGCTTGCAATTATCCAAAGACTTGAAAAATGTCACCAAATCCATTCAGGAATTAAATTTAAAAGACCCCAAACTGCAAGAATTTGAAACCAGTTTTATCAAAATCTTTGATCATCTTAGTGAAGCCATAGCCAAGGCTTCTCAAGCTCTTGCAGATACTAAGAAAGCAGAAGCATCATCAGATGGTAGAGTAAAAGTTGAAAAAGCTAGAAGAGAAATTGATTCCGCACTGACAACCGCAGCTAAAACTGCTGGTAAGGAATCAGATGCTTTAGGCGTTCAATTAAATAAATATTGTAGCCAAGCAGAAGCAGCTAAGAATTAAAAATTGAGAATTAAAAATTAAAAATTCAAGAGTTAGATTCTTCACTCTTCTTTTTTTAATTTTTAATCTTGCTAAGACCTACAGACTGTACAAATTAATCATCCAGACAAATTTATCCGCATTACGAAAAGCATTAATATATTGTAGTGTGTTTTTGTATAATATTTAGGCACTTACTGTTGAAGTAAATGTATGGTAAGCTAGATCGAAAATGAGAATTTAAAAAGAAATGCTAAGTTAATTTAAATATCTAAACACATAAATAAATTTGTATATAGTATAGTAGAATGTAACAGATACGTAAATAACTAAACCCATTAAGTCATGGACATAAGTTTAGAAGGTAGAATTAACAACACTCCTTTAGCTGAGAATAAATGTTTATTGCCATTGTTTGAGTGTGTAGTAAATTCAATTCATTCTATTGAGGATTCAAAAATCAATAATGGATATATTGACATTATTCTTTTAAGGGAAGGTAATCAAACAGAACTCATAGAAGATGGAAATTTATCTCCAATACAAGGTTTTGTTGTTTTAGATAACGGAGTAGGATTTAATTATATTAACTATACGTCTTTTTGTACTTCAGACAGTACATATAAAAAAAGCAGAGGCTCAAAAGGAGTTGGTAGATTTTTATGGCTTAAAGCTTTTACAGAAATACTGATTGAAAGTGTTTTTGAAGAAGAAAATAATTTTTACAAACGTAATATAGAATTTAGCCTTTTTTGCAAAGGAGTTCAAGAAAATTCTAACCAGAAAATAGAATTAAATAATAAACAAGAATTTTATACAAAAGTTGAACTTAAAAATTTCTTAAATCCATATAAAGTAAAATGCCCTCAAAAATGTGAAACTATAGGCAAGCAAATTCTAGAACACTGTATTTCATACTTTATTTTAGAAACACCACCCAAAATTAGAGTAGTTGATGGAAAAAAAGAATTCAACATTAATACATACTTTAATGAAAATTTAGAATCATTCTCGGATAATGATGTAATTAAAATAAAAGAATATACTTTTAATCTTAAAGGAATTAAATATTACAACTCATCCGATTCAAGCCATAAACTTTTTTATTGCGCTAATCATAGAACCGTTATTTCTGAAAATTTACACAACTATATCCCTAATTTAATTGAAAAAAGAAAAATTCGTGACAGAGAAGGAAGGCCTTTTACCTATCTGGCTTTTGTTTCTAGTGACTGTTTAGATCAATATGTTAATCAAGAAAGAACTAATTTTAACCTAATTCATAATCATGAGGGTTTTACAGAAGATATTGGACTTATTTCTTATAAAGAAATACAAAATGAATTAATTTCTGTAATATCTAATAATCTTTCTCCATTTTTACAAGGATTACAGGAAGAGAAACAGAAAGAAATACAAAAATACATTATAGAAGAAGCTGTAGAATATCGTCCGTTACTAAAATATGCTACAGATAAATTAGAGTCTATAAAACCTGGACTTCCTCCAGAAAAACTAGAAATAGAACTTCATAAAATAATGTCGAGCTATGAACTATCCCTGAAAGAAACGGGAGTAAGAATATTGAAAACTCCCCTAGAACACTTTGAGAGATTTCCTGAGTATAGCAAAGAATATTATAATTTTCTTGAACAGTATAATGATCTAGGGATGTCTAAGTTAGCAAAATATGTTATTCATAGAAAAATCATAATCAGTCTGTTTGAAAAAAATCTAATTCTTGATTCAGATGGAAGATATAGTCTTGAAAAAGATATACATGAAATAATTTTTCCAATGAGAACATCTTCTGATGAAATTAATGTTTTTGAGAAACAAAATCTCTGGATAATAGATGAAAGATTGTCTTATCATGAATATCTTTCCTCTGATCAATCCTTAAAAAGACTAGAAAGTTTAGATTCAGAAAGTAATGATAGACCAGACCTTTTAGTTTTCAACCATCCTATTGCTTTTGTACCAGATGAAGAACAGCCTTATTCTTCCGTCGTAGTAATAGAATTTAAACGCCCAATGAGAGAGGGATATTCTGCATCAGAAAATCCTATTGCTCAAGTTTATTCTTATATACGCCAGGTTAGATCAGGCAAACACAAGAATAAAGATGGTAGATTAATATCTCTTCGTGAAGATACACCTTTCTATGCCTATATTATTTGTGATTTAACAGAAGAAATACAAACTTTTGCTGTTAATTCTTCTCTGACTCCAACACCAGACCTTCAAGGTTTTTTTGGTTTTAACCCTGGATTAAAAACCTATATTGAAATATTATCATTTAACAAACTTGTTAAAGATGCAAAACAAAGGAATAATATTTTATTTAAAAAATTAGGCATATAATCTAGGAATATCGTAATAATTATCTTTCCAGATTGTGTTTATTAATTTCCACAATTATCACAATGTCCACAACGCCAATTAGTCGTTGTTTCAAACCCAAAAGCATTTAATAAAAACTGCCAACGACATTTTTTAGTAGTAAGATATTCACTCATTTGTTTAGCAGCTTGTAATTGTGTTTTTGCTGGTTTTCCTGACGGCAAAGACATAGAATAGTGAAAAGGATCAAGCCATTCCAATTGTCCATTACTATGCAGAAGAGAAAGTGCCACAGCACTATTGGGAAATTCTTTAATTACAGTATTTATTTCTCCTTGGGTTGGTAATTGTTTCGCTAATTGTTGGGCTTTTTGTTGTTGCAATTTCATTTGTGCTGCAAAAAATTTCTGTCTTTGCTTATCCTCAGCATCTAAAAATCCCGTTGGTTCACTTACTAAAGTTAAAACATCAGCACGTTTTCCATCTCTTCCCGCCCTGCCTATTTCTTGCACATATTCAGATAATAAATGTGGCGCATGAAAATGAACTACCCAGCGCACATCTGACTTGTTTATCCCCATGCCAAAAGCACAAGTACACACCACAAAAAGGATTTTTCCACCTAACCAACTTGCTTCAATATTCCGGCGTTCTGTTGGACTTAATCCTGCATGATAACTAGCAGTATGAAAGCCATTTTCTGTTAACCATTCCGTTAAATTTTCACTATCTCTTCGAGTCCGTACATAAATTAAACCAACTTGATTTGGTCGTTTTTGAATAAATTTTAATAATTGTTGTTTTCTCCCTTTAGGAGTCCAAGCAATTCGGACAATAGGATTTAAATTTTCCCGATAGGGATTAATCCGAAAAATCTCAGGTTTGTCTAATTTTAAAACTGTAGAAATAATCTTTTGGGCTAAAGGATCAGCCGTTGCCGTAAAAGCTGCTATACTAATTTTTGTTCCCGGTGGTTTTGACTTTAGTAACGCTTCACGCACAGCCCCTAAACGCCGATAAGCTGGACGAAAACTATCACCCCACTGCACTAAACAATGGGCTTCATCCAGAATTAAACCATTAATTTGCAGTTGAGGATTACACAACTTTTGCCACACTGCTGGACTAAGTAAGGTTTCTGGTGATAAATATAATAATCTTAATTGCTGTTTTTCTAAAGCTTGCAAAGTTGCCTGGCGTTGAGATGGAGTTAATTCACTGTGTAAAAGTGCTGCTTTTTGTGATAGTTGCCGTAATTCCTCAACTTGGTTTTCCATTAATGCCACCAAAGGAGAAACTATTAAAGTTAATCCTGTTTGTAGTAGGGCAGGAAGTTGAAAACAAATTGACTTCCCCCCACCTGTGGGCATAATAATTAGTGAATCTTTTTGTGATATTAAACAGTTAACAATTTCTTTTTGGGGGGGACGAAAATCGTCATATCCCCAAATCGCCTTTAATGCTGCGCGAACATCTTGCCAAGATTGTGTTACTGGGAGATTCATTTTTTTACCACAAAAGCGCAAAAAAGAATAAATGGGAAAATAAGGAAAATATTTATCTTTACTCTTCCCACTGACAACTGACAACTGTACGGGCGAAGCATTTGGAGAACTATTTTTGGCAATGACCGATAATTTATCTTCCAAATGCTTCGCCCCTACTGACTACTGACAACTGTACGGGCGAAGCATTTAGAGAACTATTTTTGGCAATGACCGATAATTTATCTTCCAAATGCTTCGCCCCTACTGACTACTGACCAATTAGTTCTTGATCATTCCATTCCAAAGTATCACCAATGCTTTCTCCATTATGGTAAGCAGCTAGTAATACTTCACAGGTTTTACCATAGGATATCGCACCAGTGGCATCAAGAGCGATCGCTCCAAAATCCCGATTATTCCTCTTAGCTTCCGTAAATGATCGCTGCATAGCCTCCTGTAGTGACATTCCATCAGTAACACGCACCACAACCTTAGCGGCTAAACACTCATCAATAATATCTTCCCCAATGCCCGTACAACTAACTGCTGCATGACTAGTTGCATAATTACCCGCTGGCATCGCCGAATCACTGACTCGCCCAATGCGTTCAAAGCCTTTACCACCTGTGGAAGTACCAGCAGCTAATTTACCATAGCCATCTAAAGCCACAACACCAATAGTCCCCCTACCAGCACTTTCCGCCATTTCTGGTTCTGCTACTACCCCAGCCATGGTTCTTTTAAAGTTATCCTGGCGTTCTAGAGTCCACTCTTTCAAGCGCAAATCAGTTAAACCATTATAAATAGGCAGTTGTAACTCCCGCGCCAACTCAGCCGCACCATAATCGGATAAAACCCGATCATCAGCATCTTGTAAAAACAGCGCCATTTCAATCGGATTCTTCACCCGTGACACATTAATTACACCACTGAACCTGCCAGTCGTTCCATCCATAATGGAAGCACTCATGCGGATTTGTCCATCAGATTGCAGTACAGAACCAGTACCAGCATTAAACCGGGGTTCATCTTCCAACATCTGACAACCCCGAACTACAGCCTCAGTCGCACTTGCACCCGTCAGCAAAAGAGCATAGACTTCCGCAACAATCTGAGAAAGAGAATTGCGGACTGCGATTAATCCCCCCTTACCTTGGAGAGAACTACCAGCACCACCATGAATAATTAATTTAGGTTGTATTTGTAATGTCATTTATTTTGTCATTTATTTTGTCAGTAGGGGCGAAGCATTTGGAAGATAAATTATCGGTCATTGCCAAAAATAGTTCTCCACATGCTTCGCCCGTACAGTTGTCAGTTGTCAGTAGGGGCGAAGCATTTGGAAGATAATTATCGGTCATTGCCAAAAATAGTTCTCCAAATGCTTCGCCCGTACAGTTGTCAGTTGTTAATTTTTTGCGTGAGAACGACGACGACGACAACGTTCTGAGCAATATTTCACTTCATCCCAGCAATCTTGCCATTTTTTCCGCCAAGCAAACGGACGTTGACAGACTACACAGATTTTTTCTGGTAAATCAGATTTAGAACGAACACGCCCCATCATAATCAATACAAACTTCAAACCATTCTTGAAGATAAGCAATAGTAGTTTTAATTAGTGAATAAAGTCTATCATCTTCTCTCAAATTTTGGATAAGTTGCCCCAAAGATATCATTTGTTGTTTAGCATCTTTAATTTTTTTTGCTGCCAATTATAAGTTATAGTAATATATATGAAGATGCCTGGTATACATTCCTAATGGATTTTAGCTTTGGTATCTATTAATAATTGATAGATGTTACCCTAAATTGGATATTTATAAAGCATTAGTTAGTCATGTTCTATTTACTCTGGTAAAAACCGAACCAGAGTGGTTGCACAAACAAACCATTGGTAGTCTAAATTGGCTGTCGAAAGCCAGTTATTATCCTTCTACTAAATGGTTAAATAGCCTATTTCAGCAATATCTGTGTCTAAATGATCCGCGATTAGAACAAACAATACTGGGAATGAAATTTCCCAATCCTTTGGGGTTAGCGGCTGGATTTGATAAAGACGGTATTGCTGCTAATATTTGGCATAATTTTGGTTTTGGGTTGGCTGAATTGGGTACTGTTACTTATCATCCACAACCAGGAAATCCTCCTCCCCGTTTATTTCGTTTGCCTTTAGATCAAGCGGCACTTAACCGGATGGGTTTTAATAATGCTGGTGCTGTCGCAATGGCCGCAAGATTAACAGAGGCAAAACAACATTTAATTTACCCAATCCCAATACCGATAGGAATAAACTTAGGTAAGTCTAAGATAACATCCTTGGAACTAGCAGCGCAGGATTATCTAGAGAGTTTTCGATTACTGAAGGATTTGGGTGATTATTTTGTAGTTAATGTTTCCTCTCCCAATACACCGGGATTGCGATCGCTCCAGGATGCTATCATGCTCAGTCAAATCTTAGATATGCTACAGCAGGAAAACACTGCACAGAAACCCATATTTGTGAAGATAGCCCCCGATTTAGAATGGGAAGCAATATCTGACATTATTGCTCTGGTTAAAACCTACCGAATTGCTGGTTTAATCGCCACCAACACCACGATTAGCCGGGAAGGACTCAAAACCCAAATTATTGAAAAAACTGGTAAATCCCCCCAAGAGGAAGCGGGAGGAATTAGCGGAAAACCAGTGAGAGATCGCTCCACAGAAGTAATTCGCTTCATTTACCAACAAACCCAAGGGCAAATGCCTATCATTGGTGTAGGTGGTATATTTACCGCTGAAGATGCTTGGGAAAAAATCACAGCCGGTGCTTGTCTTATTCAAACTTATACAGGCTGGATCTATGAAGGACCAATGATGGTACGCCGGATCATGTCCGGTTTATTAACCAAGCTAGAAGAAAATGGACTAACATCCATCTGTCAAGCGATTGGGATTGGTCAGTAGGGGCGAAGCATTTGGAAGATAAATTATCGGTCATTGCCAAAAATAGTTATCCAAATGCTTCGCCCGTACAGTAGTTAGTTGTTAGTAGGGGCGAAGCATTTGGAAGATAAATTATCGGTCATTGCCAAAAATAGTTATCCAAATGCTTCGCCCGTACAGTTGTCAGTGGTAAAACTGCTCCCTGCCTCCTGCCTCCTATTCTTCGATGGGGAAAAACTCCTTAGACCTACGAGAATAGGACCAAGCAATACCATCAGGATCACGGCTACGACACCACTGGGCAAAATCTGGGTCATTGCGTCGCTTGTAAACCGTGCTGGAATAGACATTTAGCCGTTTAGCTAATTCAGATTGAATCAGTGAACCAAAAACTAACTGTTCTTCTAGAGGTTTTCTCACTTCCTCGTGGGTAGGAACAGATAAGGATTCAGATTGCGCTTCTCCCTCCGGGGAAATAGGTGGAGGTGGAGCTAAAAACGAACGGGCAATTTTAGTAACTGGTTGATCGGGAAGTTTTTCTACCAATTCACTACTATCAAGAATATCACCAAGAATACTGGCATTAATAAAGTAGTACGATTGATCCTCCTCATTTTCTGAATCTAGTACACTAGCACCAAATTCCTTAGCTTTGCCATCTAAATAGCGTTTTGCCGCCTCTGCCGAAAAATTACCCTTGATTGCCAAGTCCATGGGTGTAATTTTGCCATGATTTTCCTCAACCAATTCATAAAAGAGTGGGTTAACTTGGTTGCACCACTTTTCCCATCTAGATTGCTGCCAAAGGTTGAAAACCATTAATAGCGCTAAGATTACCAGTAAAACTTTCCAGGTATTAACCAGGAAAACAATCAAAAACGATATCGGCAAAATTAGAACGAGAAAACTTTTGCCTGGGCTTTCTATGGTTTTTTCACTCATACTGATTTTTGCCAAGTGAATTTTTACAAAATAATATCTCTATCTTGGCAAAAATTTGGCCATTTGTTTGTATCTTTCGGCAAAATTGTCGCTAATTATTCGGCAAAAGCTACTGATACAATAAAAAAGTAACCAATTATCTCAGTATATTTTTCAAGCCTTTGAGAAATTGGTGTGTAGTCAGATTAGGTTCACAAAGATTAAAATTAAGCGATGATATAGCGGTATGCACTGGAATGAGATTCTAATTTTCACCCCAGAGGCTTACACCGAAAGGATTGTACTCCTAATTGCTGACCGCTAAAAGCTCCTATAATCATCAATCACCAATTACCAAACAATGAAGATACCTGGATTTCCTGGTGACAGAGATAAAAAATCAACTTCAACCGGACGAAAATCCTATTTTTTGATTCCCCCATTAGCACTTTGGCATCCTTGGTGGCATCAATTTATGGATTGGATGGTAATATTTTTAACTGTCATGTTATGTTTACTAATGTTGCCAACTCGTCTCCCCGGAATGGAATTATTAGGCATTGGTCCTAATTGGCTACTCATTTGGGTAGTGGCTTGGAGTGTCAATCGCTCAGTATTTTCTGGTCTGCTGTCAGGGATCATTTTGGGGCTATTGCAAGACGCAATGACATCACCTGATCCAACTCATGCCTTGAGTTTGGGAATTGTGGGAATGTTAACAGCCCTGATGCAAAAACAGCGGTTTATTCAAGAAGACTTTATTTCCATTGCTTTAATTGTATTTGCGATGGCTGTAGTGGCAGACACTATTTTTGCTTTCCAGTTATCTTGGGCAGGAAATCGTCATGCAGCCAGTATTTGGACATATTACCAACGGGCTACCTTAGCTTCGGCAATTCTCAGTAGTTTGTGGGCGCCTGTGGTTTATTATCCTCTTAATCGCTGGTGGCAGCAGATGAAATTAATTCGTAATTCGTAAGTCAAATGGATAATTTTCCGGGAGTCTCTCCCAAATCTGCATCATTACCTCAAGATCCTCAACTTCTAACACAGCCTGTAGTCCCAGAAATAGTAGGTGATGACTTTGACTCTCGCATGATGGGAAGGTGTGTGGAATTAGCCCGGACTGCCTTAGGACGCACTTCACCAAATCCCTTGGTGGGGGCGGTGATTGTCCAAAATGGGGAGATTGTGGGAGAAGGATTTCATCCTTGTGCTGGTGAACCTCACGCCGAAGTTTTTGCCCTGAGAGCAGCGGGAGAACGGGCGCGAGGAAGCACTATTTATGTGAGTCTTGAACCTTGTAACCACTATGGACGCACTCCTCCCTGTTCCCAAGGGTTGATTAATGCGGGTGTGTCTAAGGTGGTAGTAGGGATGGTTGATCCTAATCCCTTGGTAGCAGGTGCTGGAATTGCGCGGTTACGGGCTGCTGGGATAGAAGTGATAGTTGGAGTAGAGGAGGCGGCTTGTCGGCGATTAAATGAAGGTTTTATTCATCGTATTCTCTATCAACGACCTTTAGGAATTTTGAAATATGCTATGACTTTAGATGGTAAAATCGCCACTACTGCAGGTCATAGTGCTTGGGTAACAAATCAAGATGCTCGCACTGAGGTTTATCAACTGCGAGCGGCTTGTGATGCGGTGATTGTTGGTGGGAATACGGTTAGAAAAGATAACCCTTATTTGACTAGCCATCAAGTTGAGGCTCATAATCCCCTGCGAGTGGTGATGAGTCGTAGTCTAAATTTACCAGAACAAGCTCGGCTATGGGATACTCAGGAAGCTCCAACTTTGGTTGTAACGGCAGTTGGTAGTTCACAGGCTTTTCAAAAAATGCTGCGCGACAAAGGGGTGGAAGTGGTGGAATTTAGCTCACTCACCCCAGAAGCAGTCATGAGTCATTTATATGAGCGCGGGTTTTGTAGCGTGCTATGGGAATGTGGTGGTATTTTAGCAGCTAGTGCGATCGCTCAAGGCTCTGTCCAAAAAATTATGGCATTTATCGCCCCCAAAATTATTGGTGGAGATCATGCTCCTACACCTGTGGGAGAATTAGGTTTGACAAATATGACTGAAGCGTTACTTTTAGAGCGCGTCAGTTGGCGTGTTGTTGGTAATGATTGCTTGGTGGAAGGTTATTTACCACCCAAAATAAAATAAATAGCACAGATACTCAGCTATGATTCTTGGCGTTCATAAGCTAAATCACGAATCAGAGTTAGCCGAGATTGAATGTAATCACAGAGAAAATCAATTTCATGGGCATCTAAAAAGGCTTGATTCGTGATTTGTTTAACTAACCACTGTACCAAACTAGTATCATCAAGCTGCAAAAGCGTTACTGTGTGAGTGGCTTCAACGATAGACCAAAACTGACGCATGATTGTTGGACTCATTCGGCCTCTATTTAATCATTAATTTAGTTATTTTCAGATTATACAGTTCTGATATTAATTAACTGCCTAAATCTACAACTAGATATAACTATTATTAAAAATTTAATAAATGGGCAAATATTTTGCTGAAAATGAAGAAATGTCAAGTTATATGAATTAACTTAATTTTACTTAACTAAGATCACAATTGGTAATTGGTAAAAGTTCTTTTTTGTTGTCTTTTACTCTTTTCACAAAAAGAAGGGAACAGGGAACAGGGAACAGGGAACAGGGAACAGGGAACAGGGAACAGGGAACAGGGAACAGGGAAAAATTAGAGTTTGAGCGGTTTTGGCTGGGAGATTAAAGTTTATTAACTTCCAATTTCAGATTTTTTGTATTAAAGTAAATGTAACCAGGTTATCTATATTTTTACAAGATGACAAAGTAATGGTTCAACCTGATAACATAAGGAATGCAGTTGCGGAAAACCCCCCAACGTTTCATTCTATTGATCTAAATAGTATAAATCAATATTGCCAAAACAATCCTGTTGGCAAAATGTTACCTGATGCTTTTTACATTCATATTTTAGCCTTACATACTCTTGACCCTTGGCTTCAGGAATATGAAAACCGCGCCCGTACTTGTAGTGAGCGAACTTGTACTGAGCGTAGTCGAAGTAGTCGAACTAGTGCCTTACTTAAAGTTCAGTCTGCAACTTTAGTTAAATTTAGCACGAATAAACCCAAGATTTCCTATCTATTCTATCCTGATTTTGATACTGATCCTCATCCGGCTTTACAAGCTAGTATTCAGGTTGACGTAGAAACTCTAGAAGTTGGTTATCGGGATTACAGCGATTCGGAAAATCCCCCCATTCTGCACCGCAAAGAAACTTTTGTAACTCCAGAATATCCCCTCTATGAAGAGTTTGCAGCTTTAACTCGCGCTCAAGTCGCTTTAGGTTTACTTAATCATACTAGGGGAATTGGTACTAAGTTGGGTTGGGAACAACGGCTACAAGTTTTTGGGGTGGAGGTACAAGGACATAGCTTGATTAAACGCGAAAGCAGTTCTACAATTACAAATATATTTCCCAAAATAGAACGCCACAAAGCCGCTATTATTCGTCCTGATTTATCCCGTCCTGTGCGTTTAGCCTTGGAATCGAGCTTATTTAGTCCAGAAACTACCTTTTTTGATTATGGTTGTGGACATGGTGGAGACGTTACCCGCATTGCTGAACAGGGTTATACAAGTTATGGCTGGGACCCTTATTATTCTGCACATACACCGAGAATCGCTGCGGATATTGTGAATATTGGTTTTGTGATTAATGTCATTGAGCATCAAAGCGAGCGCCGGGAAGCTTTAATTCAAGCTTGGGAACTGACTCAAAAGGTGCTGTTAGTAGCCGCCCAAGTATTGATATCTGATATTAAGCGGGGTGTAATTGCTTATGGCGATGGCATCATCACTAACCGTAACACATTTCAGAAATATTATGAACAAGAAGAATTAAAAATTTACATTGACCAAGTATTAGGAGTTGACGCAATTCCTGTGGCTTTGGGGGTTTATTTTGTGTTTCGAGATGATGCTGAAGCGGAGTTATTTCGCGCTTCTCGGTTTCGTTCCCGGGCGACTACTCCCAGAATCCGTCTTTGTGTAAAACGGTTTGAGGAACATCAGGAATTATTAACGCCGTTGATGAATTTTCTGACGGAACGGGGAAGAATGCCTATCAAGGGAGAATTACCTCAAGCAGCGGAAATTGCTGAGGAATTTGGGAGTTTACGCCGGGCTTTTAATGTCATTATACAGGCAACTGACACAGAAGAATGGCAAGCGATCGCTGACAAACGCCGTCAAGATTTGATGGTTTATTTAGCGCTGTGCAATTTTAGCCGTCGTCCCCGATTAGGACAATTATCCCCAGCAGTCCAAGAGGACATAATTGGTTTATATAGTAGTTATAAACAAGCTTGTTTAGATGCTGACCAAATGTTACGCAGCTTGGGAAATACAGAACTCATTATTAAACGCTGTCAAGAAAGCAAGGTTGGTAAAAAATTACCTAATTCCCTTTGGGTGCATATTTCCACACTACAAGCAGTTGACCCTTTATTACGCCTTTATGAAGGTTGCGCTAGTCGGACTCTGGGAAGATTAGAAGAAGCAAATGTGATTAAATTCCATCTGAAAACACCGAAGATTTCTTATTTATTTTATCCTGATTTTGATATTAATCCTCATCCCATTTTATCAAAAGTGATGACAATTGATTTGCGAGATTTGCACGTTACTTATCAGGATTATGATTTAGAAGATGATCCACCAATCTTACACCAAATAGATGCTTTAGTTACTTCTGATTATCCCCAATATGAGAAATTTGCTAAGTTAACTCGTCAAGAAGAAGATAGAGGACTTTTAGATAATTGGCACAGTATTAGTCATGTTTCTGGCTGGAAAAAATGCTTACAAGAAAATTGTACTGTTATTGATGGTTATAGGTTATTTTGGGCTAAAGATGCAGATGCTTATAAGTTGAAAGCACTTAAAGCAGCTTTGAGAACTCGACAAAGAAGGAAGAATATTTCTAACGAGTCACAGAGACACGGAGAGGAGGAATAGAGAGGTTTTTTTAAGTTTGTTTTGCTAGTTTTATCCAGTTTTCGATTCCCTTTTTTGTGGGGATTCCTGAGTTATTGAATGTCCAAATATCTCGTTTGTGTTGTTGTCCATAACTAATGTGAATTGGTTGGTGGGGACTGTAGAAATACAGGGAATCAAAGGGTAGTTTTGTTTGTAATATCCATTCTACTAGTTCTGTGCTGGGTAAGTCTGTAATTAGAAAATCACAAGCCGCACCTAATCTTTTACAGTAGTATGTACCATTTTTGTTGATTTCATGGCTAATATGTTGGTCGAGATTGGGGGCTACACGTCCATTTTTTTGACCTGTAACTAGGTCTTTTTTCTCAAGATACTTTTTTAGGTCTGGAGAACAAAAACCGTAGGTAAGTTGAAATTTTTCTCTACTAAAATAATCTATAATTGGGTCAATGATAAATTTATTTAAATCCTGTAATGCGGGAATTACTTCTGGTAGATTTTGTGGATATGGATTGATATTTTGGGCATATTTATGATAGGTTTGTGTGCAGGTACAAAATTCTTCTAAGGTTAGATATTTTCCTAATTTTAAATTGTGAGTATTCATAAATACTGGATAGCAATGAGATTGGTGATTTCATTGTAGCATTTGCTAAAGTTCTGGTTCATTAATTGCCCAGAAGTTAAAAATGTGAATAAATTTATGTTTAGTTTAAATAAACAACAGGATTAATCAAGATTTAATTATATTTTAAATTTTGTCCGACTACTTACCAAGGTCTAGAAAAGTATGAATGTTCAAGAACTTTTAGCTAGATACGCGACAGGAGAAAGAAGCTTTACCTGTATTGCTTTACCAGGAGCAAATTTGCAAGGAGTCAATTTGGGTGGGGTGGACTTCGGTAGAGCAGATTTAAGAGGAGCAAATCTGACAGCAGCTTCTTTGAGTGGAGCTAATTTGAGTAAAGCGAATCTTCAAGGAGCAACATTAGCAAGAGCGCATTTATCCGAAGTTATTCTCTGTGGTGCTGATTTAACTCAAGCTACATTAACAACTGCTCATTTAAATGAATCAGATCTCAGTGGTGCATTGTTAAGTGGTGCTAACTTGTGTGATGCTAATTTACACATGGCATCAATTTCCGCCGCAAACTTACAAGGTGCAAATCTCAGTGGTGCAAAAATGGGAGGTGTGAGAATGTGGAAAGCAGATTTACAAGGTGCAGACTTGAGTGGTGCTGATTTAAGCGAGGCTAATTTGTGCGAAGTAAATTTAACTGGAGCTAATTTAGATGATACAGATATGAGTGAAACTTTCTTAACTGGGGCAATTATGCCTGATGGTAGCATTCATAGTTGATGTTTCGCATTACTGATGCTGATCATTTAGCTTTTAGATAAGTAGGTCGGCGGAAAAGTTTATAACTATGTAACGAAAAGTTAAGAAGAAGTATGTTCGTTAAATTTAATACGTTCTGTACTGTATTGTCCTTTTTCTCCCCTGGCTTTAACCCCATTCATTACGGCATAAGCAAGGTCTAACTCGTCCTCAAACATTTGTCCCGATAGTTCATCTTTTTTGAGATGCTGCCATTCCAATTCAATTGGATTCATTTCCGAGCAATATTTGGGCAGAAAGAAGATATATAAGTTCTGACTCTCCCATTTTGACCATAACTGTTGCACTTCCTTACATCGGTGTATTGGACCGTTATCCTGCACTATCACTCTTATTCGTCCGTTTTTTTCGGCTTCTTGCGCTTCTTGTTCCATCATTTGGATATAAGATTTGCGATTAACACCACCAATAACTAAACCGTAAACAAAGCTAACCTCATGTTGAATCAGCCCAATAATGCTTAATCTCCGTCCACGACGCTTTGTTTGTTCTAAATGTTTTTGCTCACCTCGCTGATAATATGTATAACTTGGTTCGCTCCACATACAGAACCCTGATTCATCCAAATATTTCAAGTCTATTTCTCCAGCCGCCGCAGATAGTGTCAACATCTCTAAGTCTGCTTGCTTAATTTCTCTGTTTTTGGGGTCTTGTTTTCCTTTGTGACTCTTTCTAGCTCGTTTCCAAATGACCCCCTTTTTTTGAGTACCCGTCTTAATCTGTCGGGACTCAATTGAATTTGGCGTTCGCTTTCTAATTTTTGAGCTAATTGAACACTGTTATATGTTCGTGGTTCTTTTTTTAGGCATTCTTCCAAAAATACTATGTCTTCTTCACCATACTTTGGTTTACACCCTCGACCAGGTAGTTCCCAAAGTCCTTCTATACCCTGTTTTTCCCATTTATGTAAGATTTCTCTGATTGTTTGAGGAGTCCAGTCAAAATGAGCAGCTATTTTTTCTACATACCAACCATGTGAATTTAACCTAATTACCTCGGCTTTATCTTTGACTTTTTGCGGCAAATCCCTTGTTCTTAGGTTCAACAGGGTTTTATCTTGCTCACGAGTTAAAAATACCCTTAAACGAGCACCCATATTTTAATCACCTCACTAGATTTATTTTCCGTATTTACTTATCTTTACATAGTTTGGTTTCTTTGCGCCGACTTACTTAACTACTGGCATAAAAATTAACATTTACTCTCAGTGCCTCTGCGCCTTTGCGTGTTAGCGAAGCGGGGCGAAGTCCGACAAATTCTTCTTCTTCACCACCAAGTCCAGAAAAACAAAATAAATCTATCATTGGTATGATTTATAATATACTAGACTTTGTTATACACTGAAAAAAAATTAATGTATACCAGTGAATTAGCTAAATATTCTGTGAGAACGGACATTGGACAAACCAACCGTATCCTGATAGTGGAAGACGAAGAACTGATTCGGGAAATGTTAGTTGTGGCCTTGGAAGGGGAAGGCTATGAAGTAATTACCGCTAGTGATGGCCGAGCAGCGATAGAATATCTGAAAAGTTGTGAAGATAATTCTGAAGAACTGCCTTTAGACTTGGTGCTATTAGATTTGATGTTACCGCAAATTAATGGCCTAGACATTTGCCGTTTTTTACGTCATCAAGGCAACTCAGTGCCAATTTTAATGTTGAGTGCTAAAGGTAGTGAAACTGACCGAGTCCTGGGCTTAGAAGTGGGTGCTGATGACTATTTGACAAAACCATTTAGTATGCGAGAATTGGTGGCGCGGTGTCGGGCGTTACTTCGTCGTCAACGTTTAATTTCATTGCCACAAGTTACTGTCCTCAAGCACAAAGATATAACTTTAAATGCTCAAGAGTGTCGGGTTATAGTCCGTGGAGAAGAGGCAAGTTTGTCTCCCAAGGAGTTCCGACTGTTAGAATTATTTATGAGTTATACCCGTCGGGTATGGTCACGAGAGCAATTATTAGATCAAGTATGGGGTCCAGATTTTGTGGGGGATAGCAAAACTGTGGATGTTCATATCCGCTGGTTACGGGAAAAGTTGGAGGAAGATCCTAGTCATCCAGAATATATTGTAACTGTGAGGGGTTTTGGTTACAGATTTGGGTGATTGGTGAAGATAGTTGTTAATTTTGAGTAATAACACACCAACTAACGACTTCCATGTTTTTTCTGGGATTTTCGCTGGGTTTAGCTGTCGGCCTGGGTTTTTGGGTTTGGCAACAGGTTCATCTGCACTGGTATTTAGAACAATTACTACAATCGCCAAGTTCTAATTTCCATAAAATTACCAATATTAAACTGCTGCTAAGACCTCGCTTACGGCAGGAAATCTCTATGGTGAATAGACAGCAACAAAATTTGCAGCAATCATTGTCCATGTATAAGGAATTACTGGATTTTGCTCCGCTGGGATATTTGCAGGTAGACGAGGAAAATCAATTGTTGTGGTGCAATCAACAAGCGCGGGAAATCTTATATCTTCAAAGATGGCAACCTGGACAGGTGCGTTTGTTGCTAGAGTTGGTGAGGTCTTATGAATTAGATCAGTTAATTGAACAAACTCGTGATTGGCAAAAACCCCAGGTGCAGCAATGGGTTTTTCATCCCGCTTGTGAAGATGCTAAGATGATGACAGAATTAAAGCCCATGTTTCTGCGGGCTTCTAGCTTGCCATTACCAACGGGACAGGTGGGAGTATTTTTGGAAAATTGCCAATCTGTGCTAGATATGAAGCAAGAACGCGATCGCTCTTTTTCCGATTTAGCCCATGAACTCCGCACCCCCTTGACGGCAATTCGTCTCGTGGTGGAAACTCTGCAAACCCGTTTAGAACCACCTTTAGACCGTTGGGTTAATAGGCTGATGCAAGAAGTTGACCGACTGATTAATTTAGTCCAAAGTTGGTTGGAGTTGACGCAAATGCAAAACAATCCCACCATGCAGTTAAATTTGGAAATGGTGGAAATGCGATCGCTCATCATTTCCGCATGGGAAACCCTAGAACCAATTGCCCAGCGTCATTCTCTCAGTATTAACTATTCTGGACTAGACAGCATCTGCATTCAGGCAGATAAATCTCGACTTTATCAAGTATTCGTCAACTTGCTAGATAATAGCATCAAATATAGTCCAGCCACCACAACTATTGACATTGAGACTAAAATAATTTCTACTGATAACGGTCAAATGTTGGAAATAAATATTATTGATTTCGGTGTTGGCTTTGCTGTTGACGACTTACCTCATGTATTTGAAAGGTTTTATCGCGGAGATAAAGCCCGGTATCGTTCACCAGTAAATGAAGTAAATTCGACAACTGGAATTGCTGGTAGCGGTTTAGGTTTAGCCATTGTCCAGCAAATAGTCATGGCTCACGGTGGTGTAATTAAAGCCATGAACCATCCAGAAACAGGTGGTGCTTGGATACAAATTCAATTTTCTCAAGTTATGACAAATTTACCTAGTAGTTTGTCAAGATAAAAATGATGGACTGTAGTGTGAGCGTCTCGCTCACGCGGGCAAGATGCCCGCACTACCAAAAACCCGTCAAAATGTCTTTGACAGACTACTAGTAGTCTGTCAATCCAAAAATGACGGACTGTAGTGTGAGCGTCTCGCTCACGCGGGCAAGATGCCCGCACTACCAAAAACCCGTCAAAATGTCTTTGACAGACTACTAGTCAAGACTATAGTTAAGAAAATATATACACTTTTAATATAACCACTGTGAAAACTGTATTTGATCCTCCCAATCACGAAATACTACCAATAGAACGCTCTATTAGGCGTTTAGAACGGGATTTATTACGTATGGGGGCTTTAGTAGAACAATCATTTCGGCTGAGTCACCAAGCCCTATTTGCCGGGGACTTAATCGCAGCGGAACAAATACCCCGGTTAGATAAAAAAATTGATCGCTTTTATCGGCAAATAGAATCAGACTGCACAACTATTATCATTCGTCAAGTACCCACAGAAAGAGATTTGCGCTGTATAAGTGCTTTTATGCAATTGGTGCGTGACTTAGAACGAATTGGGGATTATGCCGAAGAGTTAGGGGAAATTGCCATTAAACTCTTCCCTTATCCTCAGCATAGTTCCTTACCAGAAATTGCAATTATGTCCCAGCACGCCCAAGCAATGTTAGCAACTTGTTTAGTCGCATTGGCAGACCTAGACGAAACCAGTGGACAAAGAATGAAGCAGTTAGATGATGCTGTAGATAATGCTTATGAGCATCTTTATCAAACCTTTGCCCAACAGGAAAATATTTCTGGCGTAATTGAGCCAATTCTCTTGTTAACTTTAGCAATTCGTTGTTTAGAACGCATGGCAGATCACGCAACTAATATTGCTCAACGAGTTACATATATTGTTACAGGTCAGCGATCGTAAATTGGATATTGATCCCCATCAATACATACCATAGACAGGGTATAATCTCAAATTTATCAAATAATAAATAAATCATAACCTTGTATAAAAATTTTGATATTTAGTTGTTTTAATTGCCATTAATGATGTAGAATCACTATAGAACATTTATGTATAAGTTCCCTTGGGACTTTACCATAGACTGGATTCATTATAGGTGTGAGAGAGATTGAAATTTATGAAAAAAGCTTTTTGGAATATCCTCAAGGTTAGCCCCGTCCTAGCTTTGACCTTACTAACTGGTAACAGTGCATTTGCTGGTGAAGCTAACGAAAAAGTGACAAGTGTTGCTGAATTATCCCAAGAGTCCAACAGCTTGGGTCAAATAACATCCGTTTCTCAGTTTTCCGACGTACAACCCACAGATTGGGCGTTTCAAGCTTTACAATCTTTATTTGAACGTTATAGCTGTGGAGTTAGTGGTTATAGTAATGGTACTTTCCGTGGTAATCGCGCCTTGAGTCGTTATGAATTTGCGGCTGGTTTAAATTCCTGCTTAGACCGCGTTAATGAACTCATTGCTACCGCAACTGCTGACATGGTAACCAAGCAAGATTTAGCTACCTTACAGCGCTTGCAAGAAGAATATTCCACTGAACTAGCAACTATTCGCGGTCAAGTAGATGCTTTAGAAGCTCGTACTGGCGAATTAGAAGCTAATCAGTTCTCCACCACCACCAAGTTGTCTGGTGAAGCAATTTTCAGCGTATCCCAAGCTTTTGGGGATAAAGTAGCATTTGCGGATAAGACAACTGCCAATGCTAATACTACTAGAAACGTTAAATTAGACAGCAAGGCAACTTTCTCTGACCGGGTGCGGTTGACTTTAAACAGCAGTTTCACAGGAACAGACCAGTTGCAAACCCGCTTGAATGCTGGGAACATAGTTAACAATGGTTCTGCTGGTGCGCCTGGTGCTGGTGCTGGTACTGCTACTGGTACTGGTACTAGTATGACCCGTTTGGGCTACGATACCAGTGGTGGCACTAACAGCATCACTATTGATAAACTCAACTACGCCTTCAACTTGAGCAAAGCAATCCGTGTCAAGATTGATGCTACTGGCGCTGAGTTGAACGAGAACGTCAATGTTTTCAACCCTGACTTTAGAAGTAGTGGTTCAGGTTCTTTATCTCGTTATGGACGTTTCAGCCCTATTTATCGTCAAGCAAATGATGGCGCAGGTATCACTGTTAATGTGACTCCTAATGATAAATTAGCATTGAGTGGAGCTTATTTTGCAACAGGTAGAGATAATAATGCAAATGATCCATCCCCAGGAAAAGGACTATTTGCTGGTAACAATACCATCTTTGGTCAGTTAGCTTTGAAGCCTACTAAAGCCATCAACCTTGGTCTAACCTACGCCCACTCATATCAAAATAACGCTTTTAACCTCTTCGGAAGTACAGGTAGTGCTGTTGCTAATAATCCTTTTAGCATTATTGGTGTTACTGCTACTGCAATTGAAGCTAACCACTATGGTGTACAAGTTAGCTTGCAACCTAGTGCTAAAATCACATTAGGCGGTTCAGCAGGTTATACAACAGCTAGTACATTAAAAGCTAGTGCTTCAGCAAGCACTGAGACACGGTACTGGGCTACTACATTAGGTATTAAAGACTTCCTTAAAGAAGGTAACACCTTGGGTTTGATCTTCGGTCAATCACCTAAAATCTCTGAAGCTACAGTAAGTGGGAAATCAGTTCTCAGCACTCTAAAAACTACAGGTAGAGAATCAAGCAGTTCTTATCATGCAGAAGGTCTTTACAAGATAAAGCTTTCTGATAATATCCTTGTTACTCCTGGTGTGTTGGTAATCTTCAATCCTGAGCATAACGACAAGAATAGCACCGAGTACGTTGGTACTTTACGGACTACCTTCACTTTCTAGAATCAACTGAGATTAGTAGTTGGGATTTAGCGAGTTTAGTCGCATGGTTAGGGGTTTAGCAGTGCTAAACCCCTACACTTATTTGTGAAATATCTCTCGTTCCCATACAGAGTATGGGAATGAATTCTATAAGGCTCTGCCTTTAATAATACAATTAGGCAGAGCCTACATCATGGCATTCCCAGTCAGAGACTGGGAACGAGATAACCTCTTAGCTTTACGCGAAACATAATTCATATTAAATTAATAATAAGGATATAAAAAATAGACTAATGAATTCAATAGCATCTACCTTAACTTCTATTCTCAGCACCGAAAACGCCGTTATATCGTGGGAAAATCTTACCCCCACCCAACAGCATAATATCCAACAAGGAATAGACCCCAAAAGCCAGCCTAGTTGTGTCATTTATCCCCATAGCCAAGCAGAATTAGCCGCCGTTATCACCACTGCCAATAGTCACAAATGGCGTGTTCTAAGCTGTGGTAGCGGTAGTAAAATCAATTGGGGTGGTTTAGCTAAAAATATTGATATTATTGTCAGCACCGAACGCATTAACCAACTCATAGAACACGCTGTAGGTGATTTAACTGTCACTGTCGAAGCAGGGATGAAATTTGCCCAGCTTCAGGAGATTTTAGCTAAACATCACCAATTTTTAGCACTTGATCCCGCTTTTCCTAATTCTGCTACTATTGGTGGTATGGTTGCTACTGCCGATACGGGTTCTCTGCGGCAACGTTATGGTGGTGTGCGTGACCAACTTCTAGGTATAACTTTTATCCGCGCAGATGGTCAAATCGCCAAAGCTGGGGGACGAGTCGTTAAAAATGTGGCTGGTTACGACTTAATGAAATTATTTACTGGTGCTTACGGGACATTAGGAATTATCAGCCAAGTCACTTTTCGAGTTTATCCCATTCCTGAAACTTCGCAAACTGTGATATTAACTGGAAAACCTGAAGCTATATCCCAAGCAGTGAGAACTTTACAAAGTTCGGAATTAACACCAACTCAAGTTGATTTATTATCAAGTAAGTTAGTTACTAATTTAGATTTGGGAACAGGAATAGGATTAATTACCCGCTTTCAAAATATTAGTGAAAGTGTCCAAGAACAGTCAAAACGACTTTTAGCAATTGGCGAAAAATTAGGTTTAAATGGGGTAATTTATTCAGAAAATCAAGAAGCTGATTTATGGCAAAGATTGCCGGAACAAATACATTTTTCTAATCCAGAATCTTCAATTACTTGCAAAATAGGAGTATTACCAACTGCTGCGGTGAAAATTATCAATCAAATAGATATTGGTTTAATTCATATTAGCAGTGGTTTGGGTTTAGTCCGTTTAGAAAATAAAGATCAAATTTTGCCTTTGCGGAATTTATGTGCAGCAAATTCTGGTTTTTTAAGTATTTTATCAGCACCTGTTGAGTTAAAGGAAAGGTTTGATGTTTGGGGATATAATGGTAATGCTTTGGCAGTAATGCGGGGAATTAAAACACAGTTTGATGGTAATTTTATTTTAAGTCCCGGTCGCTTTGTGGGTGGGATTTAAGTTTTAATTAAAAACGAACCGCAGAGGCGCAGAGGTCACAGAGGTTAAGAGGGGAGAAATATAAATGCAAGTTTCGGAAGGTTCGGTGAATAATACTGCTAGTATTAAGAATTTGCAGGGTTTTGATGGAAGTCATCCACCTGATCCTAAGTTAATTGATAGTTGTGTTCATTGTGGTTTTTGTTTGTCTACTTGTCCTAGTTATCGGGTATTAGGTAAGGAGATGGATTCTCCCAGGGGACGGATATATTTAATGGATGCTATTAATGAGGGTGAAATTGCTCTCAATACGGCTACTGTTGAACATTTTGATTCTTGTTTGGGTTGTCTAGCTTGTGTTTCTACTTGTCCTTCTGGTGTGCAGTATGATAAGTTGATCTCGGCTACTAGACATCAGGTGGAAAGAAATTATAATCGCAGTTTACCTGATAAGTTGGTTCGACAATTAATTTTTTCTCTGTTTCCTAATCCTGATCTTTTAAGAATTTTACTTTTTCCTTTATTAGTTTATCAAAAGTTAGGAATTTCTAAGGTATTGCAAGCAACTGGGTTAATTAAAGCCATATCTCCCCGGTTAGCTGCTATGGAATCTATTTTACCGGAAATTACTCTTAAATCTTTTCAGGATAATTTACCAGATATCATCCCAGCTAAGGGTGAAAAAAGATATCGGGTTGGTGTAATTTTAGGATGTGTGCAAAGGTTGTTTTTCTCTGGTGTCAATGAAGCGACGGTAAGGGTTTTAACTGCGAACGGTTGTGAGGTGGTAATTCCTAAATCTCAAGGTTGTTGTGCTGCGCTTCCTGAACACCAAGGACAAACGGAACAAGCGAAGGTTTTAGCAAGACAAATGATTGATAGTTTTGCTGATACTCATGTGGATTTTGTGATTATCAATGCTGCCGGTTGTGGTCATACTTTGAAGGAATATGGTCATATTTTGGCAGATGATCCAGAATATGCGGAAAAAGCTAAAGTATTTGCCGCGAAAGTTAAAGATTCACAGGAGTTTTTAGCTAATGTGGGTTTAACTGCTAAACTTTCACCTTTGACTGAGAAAAATATCAATTTAGTTTATCAAGATGCTTGTCATTTATTACATGGTCAAAAAATTAGTGTCCAACCTCGTCAACTTTTAAAACAAATTCCCGGTGTAACTTTAAAAGAACCCATAGACGCGGCTTTATGTTGTGGTAGTGCGGGGGTTTATAATATGTTACAGCCAGAAGTTGCGGAAGAATTAGGTAAACAAAAAGCCCAGAATTTATTAAATACTGGCGCTGATTTAATTGCTTCTCCTAATCCTGGTTGTAGTTTGCAGATTAGTAAATATTTACAGGGGAAAACTATTTCTGTCATGCACCCTATGGAGTTATTAGATTATGCTATTCGGGGTGATAAGTTGGAGATCTAGAAAATTATAATATCCAGATCCCCGACTTCTGAGATTAATTTATAATGTATTTACAAGATCCAGAAAGAAGTCGGGGATCTTATTTCAGTTCATTATTATTCAAGACTAACAACTACAGCTTGACCTTTCACTAATGTAGATAAAATATCTAAAATCTTTGGAACTAAAGGTTTTAAATCAATTAATCTATTAGAAGATGCTTGTAAAACAACTACAGCAATATTAAACTGGGACAAATTTTGCTGAAAAGATAAATTTCTATCAACCGTAATAAAAACATCAAATTCCTGTTCTACTAAAGCTAGTAGTTTACCATTTTTAGTTCCTGCCCATCCCATTTGCGGAACTGTTTTGATTTCATAACCTACAAATTCCTTAGTTAACTTGCGGTCAATACATTCATCTAGAAGCAGTTTCATCCTAAGCTACCTTGTTAATCATTTGTTTTCCTGCTTCTTCTAAGAATGTAATGACTTGTTCCCTAGTAACAGTGGGAAAACCATCTAAAAAATCATCTATTGAATCTCCTGCTGTTAAATAATCTAAGAGTGTTTGTATAGGAACTCTTGTTCCCGTGAAAACAGGAGTACCACTCATAATTTCAGAAGAGACACTTATAACTGAAGGATGATTTGACATTGTATTTGATACTTTCAAGTTATATTCCTAGTTTAGCTATAAATAGGAGTAAGCGTGATTCCTGCGCTATCTATTCGGGCTAATTTTTCATAGCTAAGGTTAATCCGTCTGCTATGGGAACTAAACTCAGGGTAATTCGGGAATCTTCATGTAATTTGCGATTCAAATCCCGAATTTTGTTAGTTTGATTATCCTGTATTTCTGTGTCTGCAACTTTACCTGACCACAACACATTATCAATGGCAATTAATCCACCGGGACGAATTAATTCAAGACATTGCTCATAATAATTATCATAGTTACCCTTATCAGCATCAATAAACGCAAAATCAAATGTCCCCGCTTCCCCCACTGTCAATAACTTATCTAATGTTTCCAATGCTGGGGCAATATGCAGGTCAATTTTATCAGCTACTCCCGCTTCTTGCCAATAACGTCGAGCTACACTGGTATACTCTTCACTAACATCACAGGCGACTATTTTGCCATCTGCGGGTAAAGCCAACGCTACTACTAAGGAACTATAGCCAGTAAATACACCTACTTCTAAAGTTTTTTTTGCTCCTATCAACTTAATTAATAATGCCATAAATTGCCCCTGTTCAGGAGATATTTGCATGATAGACCTGGGCATTTGAGCGGTTTCTTGACGCAGTTGGGTTAAAATAGTTGGTTCGCGCAGGGAAACTGAAAGCAAATAATCATATAGGCTTTGTTCTAAGCCTAGTGTTTGTTTTGACATGATTTATGTTTATTAATTATTTTATGATAGTTCTTCCTCATCAATCTTATGATAACAAATTTAAAATCGAATGTCAACCCCTAAATCCTCTTTTAAACGCGATTTAATGAATGAAATTTTAAAGTCTCACGCAAAGGCGCAAAGACGCAAAGGAAGAAAGGAATACAAGTAGATAAGTGTGGTATAAATACATGAGAATGGCTGTAAGTTGAGATATATTCACTAATTTTAGGATTATGACAGGATTTGAACCTTTATTAGCCGCTGCGGTTAGCGGTGTAGCTGTTCCCGTTTTCCAGTCTCTTTGGGGAAGTGGTGGTAAATTGCTGGGAGTGTTTGGTAAAACTCTGGATGAAAATACTAAACAACTCATTTTTGATGCTTCTAAGAAATATGGACAGAACTATGCAGGAAGACACGGTATTCTCAAAGTTTTGGGAATGCGTGAACCTGTGAAGTTGGAATCTGTATATACAGCAGTGCAGTTTTTAAATGATGATGCTATTCGTAGTTTTACATCTATTGAACAATTAGAAGAAGTATATCGTCAAGGGAAAGGTCGGAAGTTTGATTCTCAAGATTGTCAAAAACAACCAGGAATTGAAGTTGCGAATAAAAAACAATATTTGATGGTTTTGGGTGGGCCAGGTGCAGGAAAATCTACTTTTTTAAGAAAAATGGGAATGGAAGCACTCAAAGGTGAAAAAGGAGGATTCAAACATAATTGTATTCCGGTTTTTATTGAATTAAAAAGATTTGCTTCGAGTGATATTGATATTGAAAAATTTATTATTGAAGAGTTTCGGATTTGTGGATTTCCAGATCCAGATAAATTTACAGCTAAGGCTTTAGAACAGGGTAAATTATTAATTTTATTGGATGGTTTGGATGAAGTTCCCAGTCAAAACCTAAATGAGACTATCAGTCAAATTCAGAACTTTGTTGATACATATCATCAAAATCGGTTTATAGCTTCCTGTCGGACTGCGGCTTATCGGAATAATTTCCGCCGATTTAGTGATGTGGCTATGGCTGATTTTGATGATTCACAAATTCAGCAATTTATTAATAATTGGTTTCATGGAGAAGATGATCAACAAGCGAAAACGGGGGAAAAATGTTGGGAATTACTGCAAAAGCCAGAAAACAAAGCAGCGAAAGAGTTAGCACATACACCTTTATTACTGACTTTTCTTTGTTTAGTATATGACCGTTCTCAGAATTTTCCTAATAATCGCAGTGTTTTATATAAAAAGGCATTGCGGATATTGTTAGAAGAATGGGCATCTGAAAAGCGAATTTTGCGAGATGAAATTTATCAAGGACTGCATACAGAATTAGAAGAGTTATTACTTTCAGAAGTTGCTTATACTGGGTTTGCATCTAATCGGCTGTTTTTCTCACAATCGGAAATTGTTGACCAAATAAAAACTTTTTTGGCGGGTAATTTGAATGCACCACAGCATTTAAATGGTGAAGCAGTTTTAAATGCGATTGCGATTCAACAAGGAATTTTAGTCGAACGTGCTAGAGATGTATTTTCTTTTTCTCATTTGACGCTACAGGAATATTTAACAGCCCAATATATTGATGATCATGGTCTAGTTGAAAAATTAGTGACTGAACATCTGATAGATAAACGTTGGAAGGAAGTATTTTTGTTAGTTGCGGGAGTCATGCGGGGTGGTGCAGATGATTTGTTGTTATTGATGGAAAAGGAAGTACAAAAATATATCAATACCCCAAAATTACAAGCTTTATTAAATTGGGCGGAAGAAATCACAGTAGGATCTCAAGGTGATTATAAACCAGTTGGGAAACGTGCAGTTGCGATCGCCAACGCCAACGCCAACGCCAACGCCAACGCCCTCGCCAACGCCCTCGCCAACGCCTACGCCGCCTACGCCGCCAACGCCCTCGCCAACGCCAAAGTCTACGCCCTCGCCAACGCCCTCGCCAACGCCAAAGTCTACGCCTACGCCATTGATTACATCAGTAGCATTGAGAAATTACAAATCTTTAATCAAAAGCTCAACTTTACTGTGTTACTTACTCAACTAGAAGCACTAAAAGCTAAAATACCTGATGATAAACAACCAGAAGAAGTACGTCAAGCTTTTGCTAAAACATTGAGAGAAACATTACTCAATGGTTTTAATCTTACTCCAGAAATGGTTGATTTATCTGGGGAAGAAACAAAGGCACTAGATAATTATCTCTACGCCAATTTTCTAATTATCCAATGCAAAGAAGCAGCAGTGCGAGTATCACCTACAACATGGGAAGCAATAGAAACGCGGATGTTTTTGGTGGGGAGTAATTAAAATCCAGGGAGTTTATGTAGAGATGTTGCAAAGATAAGATTTTCTGAAGAAAGGGCTTATTTGCCCCCTAAAATTAAAGATTATTCTATAAACTTACTCGCGTCAGAGGAGGTATTCATGAGCCGTCCAATTATTCTGGGTATTGTTGGTGATAGTGCTGCTGGGAAAACAACTCTGACTAGAGGGATTGCTCAGGTACTAGGTCCAGAAAATGTGACTATTATCTGTACAGACGATTACCACCGCTACGATCGCACACAACGGGCAGAAATCGGCATTACGGCACTCCATCCTGATTGTAACTACCTGGATATCATGCAGCAACATTTATCGCTGCTACGGACAGGACAGGCGATTCTCAAGCCGGTTTACAGCCACTCTACAGGGACTTTTGAACCACCGCAATATATCAAACCCACTAAATTTGTGATTATTGAAGGGTTACTAGGTTATTCTACCCGTGCAGCCCGTGATGCTTATGATGTCAAGGTTTATCTTGCCCCTCCTGAACCACTGCGCGCTGATTGGAAGGTGAAACGGGATACTCAAAAACGCGGTTATACTCCAGAACAGGTATTAGCAGAATTAGATAAACGCGAACCAGATTCGGAACAGTATATCCGTCCTCAGCGGCAATGGTCTGATATTGTGGTCAGTTTCTATCCTCCTAATGATGAGATTGATGACACTAATGGACGTTTAAATGTGCGCTTGGTGCTGCGTCCTTCCATTCCTCATCCTGATTTTACGGAAATTATTCACGCTGGTCATAGTGATTCCCAGTCGGCTATTCGCTTGGGACTAGATAGAGATATGGGAAAACCGGTGGATGTTTTAGAGGTTGACGGTCATGCAACTTTGGAACAGGTGAATAAAATCGAACAGATTATGTGTAACGATATGCCGCATTTAAATAGTGTGTGCGATCGGGAAAGTAATCCAGAATTGGGTAAAATTGCGGGTACAACTGGAGAAACACTGCAAAGTTATCCCTTAGCACTAACTCAGTTAATTATTACTTACCATATGCTCAAAGCTACGCAAATTTACCAGTAAGTAATTCCGGGTAGTATCTACAAAAATTAAAGATATTGTCAAAAAGGAATAATTGTGTCCAAAAATAAGGGATAAATAATGAGTTAGCATTCAGCCCCCAGTCCTCAGCAATCAGCCTTAAAATCTGAAATACAGGTAATTAAATCAATACCTCCTCTTCTTTGCTATTTGCTATTTCTGCTTTTCGCTGATAGCTGATAGCTAAATGCTATGACAATTATTCCCAATTCAAAATTCCCAATTGGTATGACTTATTGCCTGAGAATAGCCGACTTACCGGAAAATGAACGCCCCCGTGAAAGGTTAATGACTCACGGACCGAAGATTTTAGCTACAGCGGAATTAATCGCTATTTTGCTGGGTACTGGTCAAGGACCTGGTAAACTCTCAGCAGTTGGTTTAGGGCAATATATATTACAGCAATTGGGTAAAGGTCAGTGTGACCCCTTAGCTGCTTTACGAAATGTCTCCCCCGCTGAATTAATGGAAATTCCCGGTGTGGGACCAGCAAAAGCGACAACTATCCTCGCTGCAATTGAATTGGGTAAACGGACTTTTTTATCTCGTCCTTCCGACGGAACAGTGATTGATAGTCCCATTGCTGCGGCTGCGGTGCTGAGTCAAGACTTGATGTGGCAAAATCAAGAAAGATTTGCCGTGTTATTATTGGATGTGAAAAATAAGTTATTAGGCACAAAGGTAATTACAATTGGGACGGCGACGGAAACGTTAGCCTCTCCCCGTGATATCTTTCGAGAAGTTATTCGTCAAGGTGCTACCAGGGTAATAGTTGCCCATAATCATCCTTCAGGGAGTTTAGAACCCAGTGAAGCAGATATAGAATTGACTCGGCAATTATTAGCCGGTGCGGAACTGTTAGCTATTTCCATTTTAGATCATTTAATCTTAGGTAATGGCACTCATCAGAGTTTAAGAGAAATTACAACTTTATGGGATGATTGTCCGCAAGTTGATTGATATTTCTACCTTTTTTGTTCTAGGTCTTCTACTGCTTTTTCTGTGCGGGTATTGGGGTTTTTGGGACGCTTAATATTAGGAAATAAGTCAATAGCAAAATTATTCAAAGCTATCCGGGTTTGAGTGCTGGATTTTCCCAAAGCACCTGGTAATAACTTATCTCCCACTGTTATAAAGAGAATAAAGGCAATAAAAAAAAAGGGTATGTATCGTTTCATCTTCAATTCCTCGCTAATTAGAGATTACAATTGATAACTAAGTAGGTGAACGGAAAAAAACCGTAGACGCGGAGCGGCTTCTCGAAGAGTAATATGTAACCAAAAGTAAAATCGCCCAAACCCTCTTCACTCTTGCCTATTGCCTCTTGCCTATTGCCTTGCCATAACGACGATTTTCAATGCTAACCTACTTATCCTTAGAGAATGCCCAAATTATCATCAAAACAATAACTTACAAGAAAAACTGGGAAGTTTGAAAGCCCCTGAGAAACAGGAACGCTAGTTCCGTCTTTCGTGCTACCCTTCGGGAACGCCAAGGGCGAACAGACAGGGGATGAAAAACGACACGGGCGGTTTTAACCGCCTTCAATATTATCTTTATTCTCTTTCAACTTTAAACTATCTACCCAATCTTCTATCAATGCGGTGATGGTTTTCTCTCTTTGCGCTGCATATAAAAACAGCTTATGTTTTCTGCGTTCTGAGAGTCGGACTGATACTGTTTTATCTTTCATAATGTCTTGCGGTTGTTTGTACATTGTGTTATTATAAGACAAAGGGAGAATAACGCAATGTATGGATGCCAACAAATATTAATCAGTCCCAACAAGGAGTTAGGAGCGATTCTTGAGTTCTTGTGTGGGGAGTCAAATAAACTTGCTAATTGTGGGACTTATTATGCCAGACAATTGTTTTTTAAGACGGGTAAAATTCCTGGTAAGTTTGACTTGCATCGTGAGTTAGCAAGTAATTCACATTTTGGGGCGATGTATTCTCAAGCTGCACAGCAATGTTTAACAACTGTGGCGGAATCTTTCAAGTCTTATATTGGACTTTTGAAAGGGATTAAGAACGGTACAGTCACTCAAAAACCTAAGCTACCTGGATACCGAAAAGGTGGATTAAATCTCGTAACTTTTCCTGGACAAGCTATCAAATTAAAGGATGGTAAGCTAAGATTTCCGATGGGTAGTAGGGTAAAAGTTTGGTTTGGGCTTGACGCTTTTTATGTTCCCATGCCTTCTAATTTAGAGCATAAGGACATCAAAGAATACCGCATACTGCCAAGGAATAATGAATTTTATTTGGAGTTAATTTATAAAATAACTTCTCACAAGCCCGACGTAAATATTGAGAATGTTTTATCAATTGATCACGGGTTGAACAACTGGCTAACCTGTGTCAGTAACGTTGGTACGTCATTTCTGATTGACGGACGCAAGTTAAAATCAGTGAATCAATGGTACAACAAACGAGTTTCGGTTCTCAAAGAAAATCAATCCTTTTGGTTTTTGGTCTAAGCAATTAGCATCAATAACTGAAAAGCGGAATCGCCGGATGAGGGACGCTACTAATAAAGCAGCTAGAATCGTAATCAACCATTGCATTGATCATAAAATTGGGACTGTCGTTTTTGGCTGGAACGTCGGACAAAAAGATTCTATAAATTTAGGTTCTAAAACTAATCAAAAATTTGTCCAAGTTCCTACCGCAAGATTAAAAAACCGCATTGCTCAACTGTGTGAACAATACGGCATTAAGTTCGTTGAAACTGAAGAATCTTATACCTCAAAAACATCGTTCCTAGACAATGATTTTCTACCTACATTTGGTGAAAAACCCGAAGGGTGGAAAGAGTCAGGGAAAAGAGTTAGCCGGGGTTTGTACCGTTCTCAAGATGGTACAAAAATCAATGCAGATTGCAACGGTGCAGCTAATATTTTCAGAAAAGTAGCGGTAAAGCTAGGATTAAATTCTAGTGGAATCAGTAGAGGCGCATTGATATCGCCGTTAAGATTATTTATTTGGTCTTAAGAATCCCCGTCTCTTTAGAGCGGGGAGTGTCAAAAATAATATTTTTTTCTGAATCTGATCTTCAAATAACATGATCTCACAAAAATTTTCAACAGTTAATTTATACTATTTGCCTAAATATGTGCAATTAATGGCGTATAATATTTAAAATCAGGATGTATTGTTAACAATGGATTTTATCACCATTTTAGGATTAGTTGCAGGTGGATTAACCACTATTGCCTTTTTACCGCAAATGTTGCAAATATGGCGCACAAAATCAGCGAAAGATGTTTCTTATGTGATGCTGATTGTCTTCATGAGTGGTTTGTTTCTGTGGTTAGTCTATGGGATTATTCTCGGTGCTTTCCCAGTTATTCTCGCCAACGCGGTGACATTATGTTTTAACTTGATTATTCTATGGCTTAAAATTAAATATAGATAACTCTACTAAAAAAGCTGTGACACCATCTGTATTTAACTCTGAACGCCTTCTGTTTACGCCCGCAACCCCCAATCACGATGCTATTCCCGTAATTTTCGCCTTTCCTAATGAGTATACGGTGGGGATAACTAGTCTGGGTTATCAGGTGGTATGGGCGACTCTGGCTATGCGTGATGATTTGCAGGTAAGTCGCTTATTTACTGATATTCGGGAACAACTTCCTAGACATCCAGAATTATTAGGTTTTTCTATGTCTTGGGAATTAGATTATGTGAATATTTTTAATCTTTTGGAATCTTTAGAAATTCCGATTCGGGCTAATTCTCGCAATCAAAATCATCCTTTAATTTTTGGTGGTGGACCAGTTCTCACAGCTAATCCTGAACCTTATGCTGAATTTTTTGATGTGATTTTATTGGGAGATGGTGAAAATTTACTTGGTGATTTTATAGATACTTATAAAAAAGTCAGAAATGCTGATAGAGAAACTCAGTTAAAAACTTTAGCCCAAGTTCCGGGAATTTATATTCCTAGTTTATATGTAATTGAATATATCACACCAGATGGGGAAATAAAATCAATTAATCCTATTTCATCGGAAATTCCGCCAATTATCCAAAAGCAAACTTACCGAGGAAATACTCTTTCTGCTTCTACTGTTGTCACAGAAAAAGCTGCTTGGGAAAATATTTATATGGTGGAAGTGGTGCGAAGTTGTCCCGAAATGTGCCGCTTTTGTTTAGCTAGTTATTTAACTTTACCTTTTAGAACTGCGAGTTTAGAAAATTCTTTAATTCCGGGAATTGAACGGGGTTTAAAAGTTACAAATCGTTTGGGTTTGTTGGGGGCTTCTGTTACTCAACATCCAGAATTTACAGAATTATTAGATTATATTAGTCAACCAAAATATGATGATGTGCGGTTAAGTGTGGCTTCTGTGAGAACCAATACAGTTACTGTTAAATTAGCTGAAACTTTGGCAAAACGCGATACAAGATCATTAACAATTGCTGTCGAAAGTGGTTCGGAAAAAGTGCGGAAAATTGTCAATAAAAAATTGGATAATGATGAAATTATCCAAGCAGCTATCAATGCAAAAGCTGGTGGTTTGTCTAGTTTAAAACTCTATGGAATGGTGGGAATTCCTGGGGAAGAAGCAGAAGATATAGACGCAACTGTAAAAATGATGCAGAGTGTCAAAAAAGCTGCGCCTGGTTTACGGTTAACGTTGGGCTGTAGCACATTTGTACCCAAGTCACATACACCATTTCAATGGTTTGGGGTTAATAAGCAAGCAGAAAAGCGGTTACAGTTATTACAAAAGCAAATTAAACCCCAAGGGATAGAATTTCGACCAGAAAGCTATAATTGGTCAATTATACAGGCTTTGTTGTCGAGAGGCGATCGCCGACTTTCTCAATTATTAGAATTAACCCGCGATTTTGGTGACTCTTTGGGAAGTTACAAACGGGCTTTTAAACAACTAAAAGGACAAATTCCCGACTTAGATTTTTATGTTCATAGTAATTGGTCAACTGAGAAAATTCTACCTTGGAATCACTTGCATGGACCATTACCTCAGTCTACACTAATTAAACATTTAGCAGAAGCTACCAACTCAGAATTAAATCATCAATAATGCACACAGATACCATATTCTACCAAATCTTCCTCACCTTCCATACTCTATTATTTGAACTACTGGGACAACCCCCAGAAAATGCGGCAGGTTATCAATTTACTTCGGTAGAAGTCAAAGAAAAAGCCTTTCGATTTGATGGGATATTTATGCCAAATAGTGAAGAAAAACCCATTTATTTTGTCGAGGTGCAATTTCAAAACAAACCAGAGTTTTACTGGGAATTAATTACAGAAATCAACATTTATCTCAATCAATATAAACCCGAACAAGATTGGCAAGCAGTAGCTTTATTTGCGAAACGGAGTTTGGATGTAGAGAAATTAACTAATTACCAACAAGAATTAGTCAATAGTGGTCGAATCAAACGAATTTATTTAGATGAAATACCATCAGGGTCAATAGGGATGGGATTAATTGAATTAATTGTCAGTAAAGAAAACCAATCACAGGAATTGGTGAAAACCTTAATGGCAAGAACAAAGACAGAAGTTAGCAATGATAGTGAAAGACAAGGTATTATAGAATTACTGGAAAGTGTTTTGATGTCAAAGTTTTCACAATTAAGTCGTCAGGAGATAGAAGCCATGTTTTTAGTGAGTGATATTAAGCAAACAAGGGTATATCAAGAAGCTAAAAAGGAGGGTGAACAAGAAGGAAGACAAGAAGGAAGACAAGAAGGAAGACAAGAAGGAAGACAAGAAGGAAGACAAGAAGGAAGACAAGAAGGTGAGAAAAACTTGCTGCTGCGAATATTATCGAAACGGTTTGGAAAATTGAATGATAGCTACATCGAAAGTATTAACAGCTTGAGAATAGCACAGCTAGAAGACCTGGGAGAAGCATTATTAGATTTTGGAGATATTAACGATTTAGAACAATGGCTAAAATCTCACACAGAATCATAGATTTAGATAGTTTACAAATGACCCAAATTATTACTCAAGTAGACGCTTTCACTAATACTCCATTCAAAGGAAATCCTGCGGCTGTATGTGTTTTAGATAGTCCAAAATCTGAAGCATGGATGCAAAATATTGCCCAGGAAATGAATCTATCAGAAACCGCTTTTTTAATTAAACAAGATGATGGGTTTAATTTGCGCTGGTTTACTCCCACGGTAGAAGTTCCCTTGTGTGGACACGCTACCTTAGCCAGCGCTCATGTATTATGGTCACAAGGGCATTTATTACCAAATCAAGAAGCGCGTTTTTATACAAAAAGTGGTGTACTTGCAGCGAAACTAGAAAATGATTGGATTCAGTTAGATTTTCCGGTGAATCTTTCTCAAGCTGTAGAATCACCTCCAGAATTAAGTCAAGTTTTAGGAGTGAATTGTAAATCTGTTGTCCAAAATTCTCTCGGCTATTTAGTAGAAGTAGAATCTGAGCAATTAATCAGAGAAATGCAGCCGAATTTCCAACAGATGAAAACTCTCACTAAGGCTGATATTATCGTTACTAGCATTGCTGATTCTGACTCGGAATATGATTTTGTCTCCCGCTTTTTTGCCCCAGGTTTAGGGATTAATGAAGATCCAGTAACAGGTGCGGCACATTGTTGTTTAGCCCCATTTTGGCGGGATAAATTGGGAAAAGATGAATTTTTAGCCTATCAAGCTTCTAGTCGGGGTGGAGTAGTCAAAGTGTACTATCCTGGAGCAAACCGCGTCTTTATATCTGGACAAGCTGTAACAGTAATGCAAGGAAAATTAACTATAGGTTAAGAATATATGAGATCCCGCAGATCCCCGACTTCTTAAAGAAGTTGGGGATCTTAGTAGACAAGGATTAAGTTAATATTTGTAATTAAATTTTTAGATTTCAGATGACACTTATCGGGCATTATTGACTGTGAACCTCCTTTAATGCAGGAAGTTGGACAGTAAATAAATTGGGGTTTCCATTTTTTATAGGTGATAATGTTAGTAATACCGTCCTAAAGAGGGATGGTGATTTGATAAAAATGTTAGAGTTCAGAAGGAGAAATCCCTGTAAATACTGAATTTTTACATAAATTAACCCATACTAAAAACTCAAAAAATGACCATTAACCGTGCAGCTAATAGAAATTTACTTCAAAAATCCGATTGGCCTGTAAAAGATTTACCAGGATTGAGTGCAGAAGATCAAGCTCAATTAAAGAATTGTGGCATTAATACCACAGAAGAATTAATTAATAGAGGAAAAACTCCAGAAGAGAGAATAGTATTAGCGGGTAAATTACAGGTAAATATCCATTCTGTGAATAAATGGGTTGTTTTGGCAGGTTTAGCCCGTGTTCCCAGTGTAGGAACTCAGTATTGCGGTATATTGCTTCACTCTGGGGTTATTTCCATAGCCCAATTAGCCCAAACTCCGACTCACAGATTACATAGACAAGTTATGCGTTTGCAAGTAGCAACATTGCATAACCGGGATTTGTGTCCAGCAGTTGAATTGGTGCAACAGTGGAGTCATCAAGCGCAAGCAATGGGTAATTAGTCAGTAGGGGCGAAGCATTTGGAAGATAAATTATCGGTCATTGTCAAAAATAGTTCTCCAAATGCTTCGCCCGTACAGTGGTAAGTGGTAATAATTATTATTGCCTCTTGCCTCTTGCCTCCTGCCTATTCTTTTGCTAAGACACCGTTAAGGAAAATATCCGCTAGTCCCTCCGCCATTTTTTGCATTTCTTGGGGGGAGGCGTTGGGTTCTATGAGGGTATGATCGGAGAAACCGGCGATCGCAAATAGACCTAAAAAAACTTTAGCTCCAAGTTTGGCATCCATCTGACGATAGATGCCTTTATCTATTGCGGTTTGAAAAAATGCTTCAGCAACATCTGTCATTTTATCAATAACTTCTGTTTGAATGCGATCGCGTAAATCTGGATGAAATTGCACTTCCATAAAGCAAACGCGCATGGTATCGGCGTTTTTTTGTAAATTCCACATCCGCCGGCGCATAACTTGAGCGATCGCCTTATAGCTGCCCATTTCGCTAAGTTCTGTCAGCAAATCTGTGAGAATATCTACCCAGCCGCTAGTAGCTACTTCCACCAAAATTGCTTTTTTATTGGCAAAATGACGAAAGAGAGTTCCTTCAGCTACCCCTGCGGTTTGTGCTAAATCACGGGTTGTAGTTCCCTCGAACCCTTTGGCTGCAAACAATCGTTGTGCTGCTTGCAAAATGCGTGTACGCGTCTGCGTTTCTGATGATGGAGGAGAACTAAAAATCCGCATAGTAGTTATTTTGATATATTTAAAACAAGATTCGTAGCCCTATTGTGCAACATCAAATGCTAAAAATACAAAAAGCTTAATGGAAGATAACTCTCTTTTTGTTAAGTAGTCTATTTCTCAAGTAATGTAAATTTACTTTAACTTTTGCTTATGCACCAGACAATTTTAAATTTCTTCATGGGTAACGTTAAAAATTCCCCATTCCGGCGGCTATTAGCCACCACTTTGGCATTAATGGTATTTAGTGGAGGATTGATCCCAGAAACAGCTTTAGCCCTGCAAAAATCCCAAAGTTCCATTCAACCTTATCTAGAACAAGTAATTAATCGTCTCACAGAATTTCGCCTGGATAATGGACTGAAATTCATCGTTTTAGAAAGACATCAAGCCCCAGTAGTTTCCTTTCTCACCTATGCTGATGTCGGTGGGATTGATGAACCAGATGGACAAACAGGAGTAGCCCACTTTCTTGAACATCTAGCATTTAAAGGCACAAAACGCATCGGGACTACAGACTATAAAGCCGAAGCACCACTTTTAGCCAAGTTAGAACAGCTAGATAACCAAATCAAAACTGCAAAAGCTAATAGTAAAAAAGATGAAATAGCGCGGTTAGAAACTGAATTTAAATCAGTAGAATCCCAAGCCATCAAATTAGTTAAACAAAACGAAATGGGGCAAATTGTTGAACAAGCTGGAGGTGTGGGTTTAAATGCAACTACTTCCTCCGAAGCTACTCGCTATTTTTACAGTTTTCCAGCCAATAAATTAGAATTGTGGATGTCTTTAGAATCAGATCGCTTTTTAGATCCTGTATTTCGGGAATTCTATCAAGAAAAAGAAGTAATTTTGGAAGAAAGACGGCTGCGAGTGGAAAATTCTCCTATCGGCCAAATGGTGGAAAAATTCATAGATGCTGCTTTCAAAGTTCATCCTTACCGCCGACCAGTAATTGGTTATGATCAAGATATTCGCAACTTAACACCAGAGAATGTTAAGAAGTTTTTTGATGCTTATTATGCTCCCAGTAATTTAACAATTGCAATTGTGGGAGATGTCAATCCCACTGAAGTCAAAAAACTCGCCCAAACTTATTTTGGGCGTTATGCAGCTAAACCCAAACCCCAACAAAAACTACCTGGAGAACCCCAACAAACTGCCACCAGGGAAGTTACTTTAGAATTAGCTACTCAACCTTGGTATTTAGAAGGTTATCATCGTCCTGCTGTGACTGATCCTGATAATGCAGTTTATGAAATAATTGGCAGTTTATTGAGTGACGGCAGAACATCAAGACTGTTTAAGTCTTTGGTAGAAAAACAAAGTTTAGCCCTAAATGCTCAAGGTTCTAGTGGCTTTCCAGGGGATAAATATCCTAATCTCATCTTCTTTTATGCTCTCACATCTCCTGGGAAAACAGTCGATCAAGTAGCGATCGCTTTACGCCAAGAAATTGATAAATTGAAAACAGAACCTGTATCTGCGGTGGAATTAGCAAGGATAAAAACCCAAGCAAGAGCCGGATTATTACGCAGCCTTGATTCTAATTCAGGCATGGCACAACAGTTGTTGGAATATGAAGTCAAAACCGGTTCTTGGCGCAATTTATTTGGGCAATTAGAAAAAATTGCCGCAGTCACTCCTGAAGATATTCAAAGAGTCGCCAAGGCAACATTTACGCCAGAAAATCGCATAGTTGGGAAGTTGTTATCAAAACAACCAGGATAGTACCGCAGGGCGGAATTAAAAATTAATAATTAATAATTAAAAATTAAAAAAGCAAATTATCCCAGCTTTTTGGAGATTTTTAATAATTTGTTGATTTACGCCGTGTTGTCCTAAAAATTCTTAAATTCAAAAAGGATTAATCTTTCAATCCTGAACCAAAATTGAAGATAGATATGTTGAGGTTAGATTTGAAAAGCAAAAAATTCCAGTTTGCTAAGGGACAAAAATTTGTTTTCACATTGGTGATTGTTGTTGCTTGTTTGCTCGTAAATTTGAATTTTTCTTGGGCAGCAACAACAGCAAAGCATTACGATGAGTTAAAATTTGCCCCCGTTTCCGCAATTAAATTACCCAAGTATGAGCGGTATGCACTTAAAAATGGCTTGGTAGTTTATTTGATGGAAGATCATGAATTACCATTGGTAACAGGTACAGCATTGATCAGAACAGGTAGCCGTTGGGAACAACCCGAAAAAGCAGGTTTAGCTAGTTTGGTGGGTTCTACATTGCGAAGTGGTGGCACTAAAAAGCATTCCGCTGATGAATTAAATGAGATATTAGAACAACGGGCTGCGTCTGTGGAAACAGATATGGGAGAAGCTGCTGGTAGTGCTAGTTTTGAAGCCCTGAGTGAAGATCTAGAAATGGCATTTGGGCTATTTAGTGAGGTATTACGAGAACCGGCTTTTGCACAGGAAAAGTTGGATTTGGATAAAACTCAAATTCGGGGTGGTATTGCTCGTCGCAATGATAACCCTAATAGTATTGCCAGTCGAGAGTTGAGAAAATTAATTTATGGGCAAGAAAGTCCCTACTCCCGGACTGTTGAGTATGCAACTCTTGATAAAATTTCCCGTGATGATTTGCTGAAATTTTATCAACAGTATTTTCACCCCAATCAGATCATTTTAGGGATTGTGGGTGATTTTAATTCTCAAAAAATGCGATCGCTCATTCAAGCCAAGTTTGGTGATTGGAAAGCAAATACTCAAATTGCTAAAACCCCATTACCACAAGTCACACAAGCTAATTTAGGCGGTGTATTTTCTGTTAATCAACCCCAACTCACCCAAAGTAGCGTTTTAATTGGTCATTTGGGCGGAAAATTCGACAATCCTGATTATCCAGCTTTGGATGTCATGAATGGCGTATTAAATGGCTTTGGGGGACGCTTATTTAATGAATTGCGATCGCGTCAAGGTTTAGCTTATTCTGTATATGGAATGTGGAGTCCCCGTTTCGACTACCCAGGAACATTCCTAGCTGGAGGACAAACCCGTACAGAAACCACAGTTCAATTCATTAAATCCCTGGAAACAGAAATTAAACGGTTACAAACTGCAAATATCACAACCCAAGAATTAAATAAAGCCAAAGACTCTACACTCAACTCCTTTGTTTTCAACTTTCAAGATCCTAGCCAAACATTATCTAGATTAATGCGATACGAATATTATGGTTATCCCGCTGATTTCCTATTTCGTTATCAAAAAGCCATTACTGCTACTACAGCAGCAGATGTTAAACGGGTGGCACAGAAATACCTGAAACCAGAAAATTTAGTGACTTTAGTAGTCGGAAATCAAGCTGCTATGAAACAACCATTAACTGATTTAGCAGCCAAGGTAACATCAATAGATATTACCATTCCCGGCACTCAACCAGCAGCTAAGAATTAATAGAATTTAATTTAGATCCCCGACTTCTTAAAGAAGTCGGGGATCTGGTTGTTTTAGTTGTTAAGTAGGTAGGCAAAATTAATTATATAAACAATACTGTAGCCAAATTACGAGGGTTCAACGGCTGTATAAGCATTGTGAATATTTTCTGTTTTTCGACAATTTCTCAAACTCCAAAAAAAATGAGCGAACCGGGTTAAATGTTAGCGAAATATTCTAAAGGAGCGATCGCATATTTTCCCTGTTCATCCTGACTGACTAAACCTAAAGCTAATAAATCTCTATCAATAAACAACTTTGTAGCTTTACCACCTATATCAATTTTATTATTAATTAACTGTATGGCATAGTAAATAGTATCGTAAACCCGTTGGGGATTCATGGCGGTTGAAATAGGTTGATATCTGCTAACTGATTCACACAATCGGTAAACACCATGTTCTTGGGACTGGGGATAGCCATAATGCTTAACGGCTCGTGGTAAAAAATATCCAGCAGTAATTGGCTGTTTTCCTGACGGACGTACACAAGAGTAGTTGCAATTTCCCATCGTATCAGCAGCTATGCTCCCAGGCATAAATCGCAGCAAATTGAAATTTAAAAAATCTGGATGACAATTTTCAATACCAAAACGAATTGCTTCGATATCATCAGCCAAAGTTGTTGGCTCATAATCAATAATATCAGTTTTACTAGCGTTTAATTTAGCTTTTGGTAATCCTAAAATCAAAAAATAACTACTGGGTAATCCAGCTTTATTCATATCTTCAAAAACTCTGATAACCTTAGTTTGATAATCAAAGGCTTGCTTAATTTGACTAGCAATAGAACCATTGAATTTGTGACTAGCTAATGATACCTCTGATAATGTATGTTCAACTCCAAAAAACATATATACACAGTTGTTTTCTACTAAATAACGCATTTGATCATAGTTAATTTTATCAATTCTAGTATTTGAACCCCAAAAAAATCCCTCTTCTTTAAGAATCTCTGCTTCTCTTTTGGCATCCTGGTCATGAACTGTAAAAGTATCAACATCTAGATAAACTGCCTCATAACCACGTTGTTTTAATTGCCGTAATTGTCTACGCAAGGATTCCGCGCTTAATCTCACAACATGATTACTTTCATTACTTTTATTGCAGAAATGACATCCCCAAGGGCATCCTCGCTGAGTAAAGATTTGGGCTGTTTTTAATTGTCTTCCAGCTAGAGATTTAAAAATATCCATATCATGGACTTGTGGTATATGAATTAAACCAAAATTTTGGTCAATATCATCAAACTTGTTAACTCTTGTTGTCATAGCACGATGAAAAACAATACTTGTATTATGAAAAGAATTAGGTGTAACGCGGTAAAATTTACCATCTTGATTCATAAAACATAATCCTGGTAGATTTTTCATATCTTCATAGAAAGTACCTCTGGCTACTGCATGAGCAATTTCTATAATTGATTCTTCTCCCTCACCATCACAAAAGGCTGTAATCCAAGGTGTAATACGGGCAATATCTTCAACACTTTTAGTTGCATAACCACCAACTAAAATTGGTACTGTTTCCCGGTGATATTTCTGAAGTTCTCTAAAAATTTTTCTACTATGATCATCAATTTCTGTCCATTGGGTTGTTAGACAACCAGCAAAGATAATTAAATCAGCATTTTTAACTTCATTTAAAACATCATCAATAGTTAAATCAGGACGTTCTAAATCTAGTTGTAAAACTTGACTAAATCCAGCATTAACCAAGCTAGAAGCTAAAACAGGTAAGGCTTTATTAGCTCCGTTGAAGCTTCTGTGTTTAATAAATTCGCCAATCAGTAAAATTTTCACTTTTGTTTATCGACCATAAATCATTTTAGAACCTAGCATATCCATTGATATATTTGATGCCAAAATGCCTATTTATTAACTTTGTTGATATCTCTTTAGTAATTCAAGTTTTCCATAATTTCATCTCCATGAACGGGGTAAAAACAGAATAAAATTGTGGTGGCATACATATATCCTCAGAATGATTTCATAAACTAAATTTGATTATGAATGTATCAATTCTCAAAAAACTGCTGTCTGAAAATTCAGACTTTAATCAACAGCACCCAACATTTTTAAAGAGGCTTTTTCAGCATCGGTTAAGCCTGTAATATGGCTAATATTCATACCTTCATACAAACGTTCAGATTCAAGAAGTTTTAATCTACTATAGGTTTGCATATTCCACAACTGAATGTTTTCATCTTCGCTACCACTAGCTAATAAACTACCATCAGCACTAAAAGCTAGAGAACGAATCGCTGCTGTATGTCCGAGTGTGAGAACTTCTTTACATTTACCTGTACTAACTTGCCATAGCATCACTTTAGTATCAGCGCCAGCACTGGCTAGAGTCTGCCCATTGGGACTAAATGCCACTGAGTAGACTTGTTTATCATGCTCTAATGTTTGAGTACATTTATTTGTATTAAGATCCCACAACTTCACGGTTTGGTCTTCGCTACCACTGGCTAAAAACTCCCCATTGGGACTAAATGCTAGTGACCAAATCATGTCTTGATGGTCTGTAAAAGTTTGCAAACATTCTCCAGTTGTGACATCCCAAAGTTTGATGGTATTGTCAGCACTACCACTTGCCAGTATTTGTCCTTGGGGATGAAATGCTACTGTCCACACCCAATTACTATGGGCATCAATTTTTTTGAGACATTCACCGCTAAATGTGTCCCAGATGCGAATACTGTGGTCTTCGCTACTACTGACTAGAGTTTTTCCATCGGGACTAAATGCAACTGTCCACACCCAGTTATCGTGTCCTCTGAGAGTTTGAATACATTGGCTTTGATCAATATTTGCGATATCCCAAAGTTTGATGGTATTGTCAGCACTACCACTTGCCAGTATTTGTCCTTGGGGATGAAAAGCGACTGAGCGAATTCGTCCTTGATGTTCCTTCAAAATGTGGCGTTTTTGGGTTTGTAAATTCCATAAGCCAATGTTAAAGTCATCCCGTCCACTAGCCAAAATTTGACTATTGGGACTAAATACTACTGAATATACATCACGGGTATACCCTTGTAAGGTATTCAAACAACCACCTGTTTTTACGTTCCATAACCTAGCTGTTTGGTCATCACTACAACTGATTAAAGTGTCACCATTAGGACTAAAGGCGATCGCCCACACTTGGCTAAAATGACCTTGTAAGGTTTTGAGGCATTCCCCCTGTGGCATATCCCAGAGTTTAATGGTTCTGTCTTCACCGGAACTAGCTAAGATCTGTCCATCAGGACTGAATCTGACAGAATAAACTTTTTTACTATGTCCCTCTAATGTTTGTCTACATTGACCTGTAGTTACATCCCACAGTCTCAGGGTTTGGTCGGCACTACCACTAGCTAATGTTTGTCCATCAGGACTAAAAGCTACAGAGTGAACATCGCTATTATGATCATTTAACGTTTTTAGGCATTTACCTGTATTAATATCCCACAGCTTAATTGTGCTGTCAGCACTGCCACTGGCCAGTAAAGGAGTAATATTAGAAGTTGTAGATGCTTGGAAAGTGACAGACCACACCAAGCCATTATGATCAGATAGTGTTTGCTGACAAACTCCTGTTTCTACATTCCAAAGTTTAATAGTTTTGTCTTCACCAGCACTAGCTAAAAGAGAACCATCGGGATTAAATGCTACTGAATAAACTTTATTGGTATGTTCTTTCAGGGTATTTAGACATTTACCTGTTTCTACATTCCAGAGTTTAATGGTATGATCCGCACTACCACTAGCGATGGTTTTATTATCTGGACTAAAGGCTAACGTCCAAACCCAAGTAGTATGAGCTTTATAAATGCGAAGTTGTTTAGTATCAGAAGTACGCCATAATCTGATTTCTCCACTCATTAAACCTGTAGCAAATTTTTTACCATCAGGACTAAATTTCACAGAAACAATACTAGACATTGTTTCCCTAAATACAGAACCAGTTAAATCAGCATTGGCAAAGCTGGTGTTTTTTAAGTCCACATCTTTGAGATAAGCTTGCCAGATGGTCAAACCGGAAAAATCGCGTCCACTTAAATCAATTTGGGAATTACTTTGGGATTTATATATCTGAAGTTGTCGTAGTAGATTAATTAAGTTGCCAACTGCATAACCTTGAGTTGGCGGTGATTTCTGCTGTAAATTCCTGATCAATTGCCGTAAATGAGATTCTAGTTGTGTGGCTGTACCAAAAGCTTTAATAAGTCTTTGCTTAACTGGTTCTAGTATCAGTCGTTCTTGTATTTGCCGGATATAATCAAGTGATCTTGCCTGGATTAAGGGGTGGGCATTAATAAACTCCAGTTTTTTTTTTCATTAATGTCAGAAATGTCATAAGTTGCCTGTTCAATGTAGCGGTCATTAATATATTCCATCACCACAGACTGCTGCCCAAATCTACTAGTATTTGCTTCTTTTTCAATTAGCGATCGCCGTAACAATGATTCAATAATTTCTAGTATTTTAGATTCTGCATCTGGTGTTTTTACATTATTTTTTACATCGCTTTTTATGTCTGTCAATGAGATATATTCACGACGTAATGCTAGACGATACATTACGTGTTGTTCTAATTCTGATAGACGGTTAAACTGTGTATCTAAAAGCGTGCGAATATCTCCATAAGCAGCACTTGCTTCCTTCATTTCTTTTAAAAATTCAGCAATATTATTGCTGAATAAATCATAAACTGTAGTGGCAACTATTTTTAAAGCTAAAGGATTACCAGAATATCTGTTGACTAATTCTTGTAGTTTTTCATCATCACAAGTGCAACCTTTATCTAGCAAAATTTCTCTGGCTTCTGCTAATTTGAGGCTATTTAACTGTAACACTTTTACAGGCAGATTTTTACCTTCTAGTGCAGCTACTTCTTTTGGCTTTTCACGACTAGTGATTAATAAACAACTATCATGTGATGCTTCTGCTATCTTTTTAAAAAAGTAGCCATAGTTTTCATACCCTGGTTCATATTCACCAGCCCATCCCTGAGTTTTGCCTTCACTACTACGTAGCACCGATTCCACATTATCTAAAATAATTAGGCATTTATGTTTTCTTAAAATATCAATTAGTAAAAGTATTTTATTGTTTTCACTAATTGCTAAGAAATTTTCAGTATGATTAGAGGGTAAAAATCCTAAAAGTTGACTGAGAATTTCCTCTAACGGTGGTGCATTGCGGAGCGATCGCCAAATCAAATAATCAAACTTTGGCTGAACTTGTTTGGCAACTTTAGCTGCTATCACAGTCTTACCAATTCCACCCATTCCCAGCACTGCCACTAAACGACACCGCATGGTATCATTACCAACTATCCATTCTTCTAACTCTAAGATTTCTTCATTTCGACCCCGAAAACCTTCTACATCAACGGCTTCACCCCAATCTTCTGTTGAGGTAAGGACATTTTCTTGAGTACCTTGATACTGAGTAAATAATTTCTGTTTCAAGTTATAAATTTTTTTATTACCGCTCCCTTCTATACCTAATTTACGATAACTTTCTCCTAATCTTTTTCTCACCGCCGGTTGAGAAATATTAAGTTTCTGGGCAATTTCTGCACCAGCGTAATTTTTTAATGCTAAAAGTAATGCCTCTAGCTCGGTTTTGCTAACATTGTGTTTGTTAGCCACTTCTATAATGAAATCATCAGGAATCTGAGGTATATTATCTACAATCTTCATATTATCTAAGCTCCATATTATATATTAGTTATTAGTATGTGAGATTTTTTTATAGCATGAATATTGACTCTAAAAAGATTGTTATGTAACAGTTTTTAACCTTGTCCACCCTACACTACTTGATATTTTATGGCTACGCCACGCAGGCCATCAGGAATCATTTAGGAGTCCTATATTTATAAGACATCGCGGTAACTGGGAAGCTCAGTGTCCTTAGACCTGAGAGGGATGGCTCACCAGTCAGGCACTAGTAGTCTGTCAATCTAAAAATGACGGGTGAAGGCAAGCAGCGGAGAAGGGAAGGGAAGTGGTCTGGTCAGCACAGCTTGCTTGATTACCATTGCAAGCTCAGTACCCTTATAGCTGGGTTACTGATTCCTGTAAGGTTTAGGAATTATGGAATTATATTTAAGGATTTTAACACTATCCCCAACTATAACTTATTTATATTTATGTGAGATATATTTTCCCAAAAAAGTATACATAAATTTACATAGTCAAGATTTTCTAGAAAAAACTTTATAAATACCTTGCATTTTTACTGTAGGTGTGATTATCCTATATATAGATACCTCTATGTGAGGTATACAGATAAGTCTCAAGTCAAATAGCCAATATTAGGGGGCAACTAATATGCAGAATTCTTCAAGACTAGGACTAGTAGACTTTATTAGGAGTTCTAACGCTATCAAAGGTATTTTGAAGATAGGAGAACAATCCCCAGAAATTTTAGCCAAATCTAAACAGGCATATGTAGTAGAGTTACCATCAGTCTTTGCTCACTTAATTATTCTGCTGATTGAAACTTTGTCAGAAACTCAACACGGACAATTAACTATCTCTAGTAAAAAGGGGAAATACGAAGCCATAGTAGAACTAAGTGGTCATATTAGCCACCGTTATACATTAAGTCCACAACAGCTTTTAGAAATTCAGCAATTACACGATTACATTATTGACACCTGGATAGATTGTAGGCATTCGCACAATCAAAAATAATACGAGACGTTATAGCTATTTACAGGTTAAGAATACTGATAGCTTAATGAAATTCTTTACACAATTAAATATCTAATTTTCTCAGGACATTTGGCTTTTGATAAATGGGAAGTTTACAAGCTGGTGATGTATATTTGCACGCCGGATTTTATTTAGGTTTTTCTATCCCGTAGACAATTTTATGAACAGCAATAGACAGGATGAAAAGATTTCTGTTCAACTCTTATCTAAAAAACAGGAGAAAACTATGAAAACTAATGACAAAGATAACCAAAGTCTGCTGTTAATTTTGACTGGAAAGGGATTTAAGTATCTGATGTTAACTATATTCGGTTTTGCGATCGCTGTTGTTGTGTTTTATATTTGCGGTGCATCCTCAATCACTAAAGTTTTGCTATCTTTTGATGTTTTTATCTATTTTTTGCGGTTTGCTGTTCTGCTATTTTGCTTGTTAGCAATCACCATGATTTGGGAGTCTTGGAGTTAGTTCAACTTATCTGCCTGAGATTGAGATATTAACCGTAGTTTCTTTCCACTTAGCCAAAGGTTTTCAATTACAGGAGGTCATATCATGTCAGATAATGGCAATGGCATCAGAGGTGAAATATTATTACAACTTTTGCTAATCTTAGTTTTGGGACTAATACCCTTAGCAATTGTGAATAAAGATAATCAGCTTGCTTATTTTGATATCGTGAAAATAGTAATGGTTTACAGCTTTAGCCCTCAAAAATCCAAAGATAACCGAAAAAAGTAAACTATAAATGAGATGGACAGGTTTTTTCAATTTCTAGTAATTACCTAAAATAGCGTGGGTGCAATGCGAAAAAGTGGTAGGCTGAAATTGGCGATGTAAATACTCTATTTTGAAATGTGCTTACCACAAAAATACCCAGGTTTGTTGAGAATTTAGCGGTGTAATTGAGAATTAAAGCCGGACACACTTTTTCGCGTTGCTCCCTGCCACAGATAGAAAGAAGTTCCAAAATGGGTTTATAAAATGGCGAAAATAAAACTACAAAATTAATTAGACATCTCCAGAAAAGAATGTAGAGCCGAGAATCCCTACCCATGGAACGTCTCTACAAGGGTTGTAAGTCACGCATATTTAATTTTCACCAGATGTCTATTGGTTTAGGGATTTTTAAAAGAATGCAGAATTTAGAATTTAGAATCACGTTTTGCAACGGGGATTTTACCCCCCCAAAGGTAAGTTAAAATGTTCAATTAATTTTGCACAACTAATTAATATAAGATAGTTCTTCCTTATCAAGTTTATGATAACACACTGAAAATTTTTTGTCAACAGCATAAAATCACTTTTTTCCGGTTGGTGTTTTTGTGTTAGCCAGAGGGTGGGTTAGCTTGCACCTAACCCACCAACAACTGATTTCGCAAACCCTACGGACTTACTTGAGGATTTTTGGAGTGATTTTTTTCCTTCTCTAAAAGCTCCTCAACTGCATGAAAATCAGACCAGACAGTTGCACCGTGTTCATAGTTATCAATCCCCACCTTATCAGCTTCAGGATTAACACGCAGCTTACCAATAGCATTGAGTCCAGTAAACATTAAAAAGGCAAAACCAAGAGTGAAAACTGATACTGCGACTACGCCCAAAATCTGCACACCCAGCAAATCAAAACCACCACCTAAAAACAGTCCAGCTTTTTTATTCAAAGTCAGTTCTGGTTGACCTAAAAAACCAACTGCCAGTGTACCCATCATGCCATTAATACCATGAACAGAAAATGCTCCCGCAGGATCATCAATTTTGCACGCTTCAATAATATCAATACCCAAAACTACTAAAATTCCCCCAGTTAAACCAATCACAACCGCCGCCCAAGGTGCTATAAAAGCACAACCAGCGGTAATACCTACCAAACCTGCCAAAGAACCATTCAGACAATAGACTAAATCCCATTTACGTGAACGACTATATTGATAAAACATCGCCGCTAACGCCCCAGCACCAGCCCCCAGGGACGTATTCAGGGTGATTAAACCAATTAAGCCAGGATTACCAGTACCAAGGGTTGAACCGGGGTTAAAGCCATACCAGCCAAACCAGAGAATCATCGTTCCCAAAGCTGCCAAACCTAAGTTATGGGCTGGAGGAATCTGCCCCCAAGGAGTTCGTCCAGGGCGGGGTCCAAGTAAAAAAGCACCAACTAAAGCTGTCCAACCCCCAACGGTGTGAACTACCGTACTACCAGCAAAGTCATGAAAACCAATTTTCGCTAACCAGCCACTGGAGTTCCATACCCAATGTACAACTACGGGATAGCTGAATGCAGCCATGATGGCACTATAAATTAAATCACCGATAAAGTCCGTTCTCCCAGCCATTGCCCCGGTAGTAATTGTACTGGCAGTAGCCGCAAAGGCAAACTGAAAGAAGAACAAAGTATAAGCATTGAGTCCAGAAGCGATTCCGGGAACACCACCATTGGTAAAAGCACCATTAACGGGTAATTGACTCAAGAAAAAGGTATCTGTACCAATAAACCCACCAGCACTCGTACCAAAGGCAATGCCAAAACCCACACCCCACCAGATGAGAATGGTGACAGCGGCATCAATAAAGTTTTCCAATAGGGCATTTACTACACCTCTTCGGCGCAGCAAACCTGCCTCTAACATCGAAAATCCAGTCTGCATGAAGAATACTAAAAAGCCTGTGAGTAGTACCCAGGTAGTATCAATGGAAATTTGTAATTGTTTGGTTGTTGCGTCTAATGATTCCAGTGTCACAGGATCTGCGGCATGGACAACTGTGGGCGCGAAAATTGCCAAGACCATTGAACCTATAGCTAGTGCTAGAAGGCGATATAAGGGGCGAATACGTTTATTCATTGCTGTTTTTCCTGCTAGAAAAGCTCTAATTAAGTTAGGCTTTTTATCTGATGTTGATGGTTGTAAATCTGTTATGTCTGTTCAATATGGTTATCAAAAATAAACATAGAACAATAACAGAAACTTATTTGATAATTCCTGCTTTTAGTTAAGTGGAATATTTATCAACTTGAATTACATAATAAATCAGAATTAAATTCTGATTTCTGAATTATTTCTTCATAAAGCTGGTTAATTCTCTATTTAATGAGAAAAAATATTCTGTATCATAAAATACATTTTTTGTAATTAGGATAAATTATTCACTCTGCAAAAATACAGAAAGCTTGTGTATTCCTGACAATATCAGCATTTACTCTGATTTGCATCTCTTAATTACGCCTGAAATCCTTCATATACAAAAATCTGATAATTGCGTAAATAGATATGTAGTATTTATATATACATTTGCTCCAGTCTAATATCTATTTGTGGTAAAATTTGGAACTTAGAAATATGTTTAGGAGTATTGGGACGCGAACTTATTAAAAGAGATTCAGCAAAAGTCAACAATCATGTAATTTGGTTACTTCTCGCGTCAATATTATCTCGACATACTATAACTTCTGATAGTTCATCAAGAATTAGTATTGTTAGCCTTAGAGGATGTTTGAAAAGTGGTATTCCGTAATTTTCATCACATTGCTACCCCCCTTTCCCCTTGCAAAGGGGGGAAACAATAAAAATCCAGTTCCCTCCCCTTTACAAGGGGAGGGTTAGGGTGGGGTAAAAAATATTTGATACATCAACCATAACTTTTCAAACACCCTCTTATATCTTGTGTTAAAGATTGGGAATTACCTATTTTTGCTTTATTAAGTCCTGCACTAGATTCTTTTTTAAAGGTGAGTCTTCTTGAAGAAAATTCTCTTATTTCTGAACAGACTTTAGATTTTATATCTACTTGGGGAGAAAATTATGCGAAAGCTCCTCGCACAAGGAAGCAACTTAAAGAGTTTAAATCTCTGATTCAATCAGTATTAGATAAAGTAGATGATTTGGATGTACAAGAGGAATGGAAGGAAGGAATAGGGACATTTTTTCAAATAGCAGGACAACAGCAAGACAATCAATATTCAGATCAACGTATTTGGTCAGATGCTGGTAATTTGCTTAAAAAAATATATAGTCCTGCTGTCTTAAATGCTGATACAGGTGCAAATTATTATAAAGTACAAGAAAATATATGGCGATTAATTAATTTGAGATAATATAGTACACCATTAATCACCTGATTATAAATCAATTAAACCACATTAATCAATTGTTCTAAAGATTTAGCTAAGGGTAAAGGTTTTCCATATTCTTGATATTCAGTAATTAACATTTCTATCACTTCCTGAGCATTTTTAACAGCTTCTTCATAAGTATCACCATGAGTATGATATTTTTGAGTAGGAAATTCAGGTAAATGAACTAAATAACATTTATCTTCACTACTCCATTGAATAATGATAGTATAAGGTAAATTCATTCTTCTAACTCCTTCTCTTGAATTGATTTTAATTTAGCTAATTTTTCGTTAACTTCTTTTTCTATATATAGTTTAGCATCATCTCCATCTTTGCCAGAGATGGTAATAGGATCTTCTGGTAATAAAGGATGATACCAACGGGTATGACTTCCTTTTGCACAACGGTAAATAAACCCAGCTTTTTTGAGTAAACTTTTTAATTCTCTGATTTTTTTCGGCATTTTTCCACGGAAATATTATTAAGGTATATGAATTGATGTTAATTTGATACCAATCAGCAATGAGAAACTCTGACGAAAGATCCTGAAAGCTAACTATATTTCTTATTTCCTGGCATAAGTTATAAATAGTAATGATGCTTTGTGCAGATTTTCCTAAATTAATTAAATTTGATTTCTTAAACACTCATGTCTTCAACTCCTCAGTTTCTTAGCGGTAACGATATTCGTCAATTATTCCTCGACTTCTACACCCAACGGGGACACCAACCGCTTCCCAGTGCTTCTCTTGTTCCCGAAGATCCCACTGTGCTGCTAACTATTGCAGGGATGTTACCATTTAAGCCGATATTCCTGGGACAGCGGATACCGGAATTTAAACGCGCTACGACTTCGCAAAAATGTATCCGTACCAATGATATCGAAAATGTGGGACGCACTCACCGCCATCATACATTTTTTGAGATGTTGGGGAATTTCAGCTTTGGTGATTATTTTAAACCACAGGCGATCGCTTGGGGTTGGGAATTATGTACTCAAGTCTTTGGTTTCTCCCCCCAGAATCTCGTTGTCAGTGTGTTTGAAGACGACGACGAAGCTTTTGCAATTTGGCGCGATACTATTGGTGTAACGGAAAAACGCATCAAGCGCATGGGTGCAGATGATAATTTCTGGGTTTCTGGTGCTACCGGTCCCTGTGGTCCCTGTTCGGAAATCTATTATGATTTTCACCCAGAACGCGGTGAAGATCATATTGATTTAGAAGATGATACCCGATTTATCGAGTTTTATAACTTGGTATTTATGCAATATAATCGGGATGCTGCTGGTAATTTAACCCCGTTGCAAAATCAGAATATTGACACGGGAATGGGTTTGGAAAGAATGGCGCAAATCCTGCAAAAGAAGCCGAATAATTATGAAACAGATTTGATTTTCCCGATTATTGAAACAGCGGCAAAAATTGCCAAAATTGATTATTACGAAAGTGATGAAAATACCAAAGTTTCTTTAAAGGTAGTTGGTGATCATGTCCGTTCTGTGGTTCACATGATTGCTGATGAAATTCGCGCTTCTAATGTGGGAAGAGGTTATGTTTTACGGCGTTTAATTCGTCGCGTCGTTAGACATGGGAGATTAATCGGAATTTCTGGAGAATTTATTAACCAAGTTGCAGAAACCGCAATTTCTCTTTCGGAATCAGTTTACCCCAATGTGCGACAAAGAGCAACTGCTATTAAAGCCGAATTACAACGGGAAGAAAGTAACTTCTTGAAAACTCTTGATAGAGGTGAAAAGCTGTTAGCAGAAATTATCCAAGAGGTAAAACAAAAAGGACAAACTTCCATTAGTGGTGAAAGTGCGTTTACTCTTTATGATACCTATGGTTTCCCATTAGAATTAACCCAAGAAGTTGCTGAAGAAAATAACATTACTGTTGATGTTGATGGTTTCAATGCAGAAATGCAAAAACAGGTAGAACGCGCAAAAGCAGCACATGAAACCATAGATTTAACTGTACAAGGTTCTTTAGATAAACTTGCAGAACATATTCACTCTACACAATTCATTGGTTATACCCAATTAACAACTACTGCAAAAATTGAGGTTTTATTAGTTGCTGGTGTTTCGGAAGAAGCAGCAGAAGCAGGAACAGAAGTGCAAATTGTTTTAGATAAAACTCCATTTTACGCTGAATCTGGGGGACAAATTGGTGATAAAGGATATATTTCTGGTGATGGTGTTTTAGTCAGAATTGAAGATGTGAAAAAAGAATCTGATTTCTTTATTCATTTCGGATATGTTGAACGTGGTACGATTAGAATTGGTGATGAAATTACCGCACAAATAGATACCGCTTGTCGTCGTCGCGCTCAAGCTAATCATACAGCAACTCATTTATTACAAGCTGCTTTAAAGAAAGTTGTTGATGAAGGAATTTCTCAAGCTGGTTCTTTGGTTTCTTTTGATAGATTGCGGTTTGATTTTAACTGTCCTCGCGCTTTAACTATTGAGGAAGTTCAACAAATTGAAGAATTAGTAAATAGTTGGATTTCTGAAGCTCATTCTGCTACAATAGAGGAGATGCCCATAGCCGAAGCAAAAGCTAAAGGTGCAGTCGCAATGTTTGGGGAAAAGTACGGTAATCAAGTGCGCGTGATTGATTTCCCTGGTGTTTCCATGGAATTGTGCGGAGGAACTCATGTTAATAATACGGCGGAAATCGGCGTTTTCAAAATCATTTCTGAAGCGGGAGTTGCGTCTGGAGTGAGAAGAATAGAAGCGGTTTCTGGGGCGGCGGTATTGGATTATTTGAATGTTCGTGATATAGTGACGAAAGACTTGTGCGATCGCTTTAAAATCAAACCCGAAGAAATACCCGACAGAATCACAACTTTACAAACCGAACTTCGCAACAACGAAAAAGAAATTCAAAGTCTAAAATCACAAATAGCAATAGTTAAATCTGACAGCTTATTACAAACTGCGGAAATCATCGGAGAACATAAAATCATTATCGCCCAAATGGAAGATATTGACGCAGAATCATTAAAAGTCGCTGCGGAAAGATTGCTGCAAAAAATTGGTAATGGTGCTGTAGTTTTAGGTTCTATTCCCGAAGCAGGGAAAGTGAGTATTGTTGCAGCTTTTAGTTCTGAAGTGAATAAGAAAGGTGTCCAAGCTGGAAAATTTGTAGGAACTATAGCTAAAATTTGCGGTGGTGGAGGTGGTGGAAAACCCAATCTCGCGCAAGCTGGGGGAAGAGATGCAAGTAAGTTACCAGAAGCATTAGAAACAGCGAAAAATGATTTATTAGCAGGGTTGGAATAGGATTTAGATCCCCGATTTTTTTAAGAAGTCGGGGATCTGGATTTATATAGTCACTGCTACTTTACCTACTTGTGTAAAAGCTTCAGGTATAGGTTTTCCATCTTCTTTCAATACTTCCAAATACAATTCTATAGCTTCTTTAATTAGTTCTTCTGTTTCTTGTAAGGTATCACCGCAAGCAACACATCCGGGTAAATCTGGAACATAAGCAGAATAATTACTACCTGCCCATTCATAGACTACTGCATAATTTTTCATTATTTGTCCTCCAGTTGTGCTTGGGAAAAAATACTCTTTCGAGTCCCTTCCGCTAAGTCTTTACTAAGTTTACCCGCTAATACCACGATACCCGATTTAATTTGATGTTTGAGGATACGATGACTACCTCTAATGCGATCTATATACCAACCATCTTCTTCCAGGATTTTGAGAACTTCTTTAACCTTCATTGTTTGCTATCATAGCGTGATTAGTGATTTGATAAGTTAAGCGTAAAAGCACCAAGACATTAAGTATAATATATTCAGTCCACAGAATCGCAAATGTTAGTTATTTATTAAGTTAGTTTAAGGAGTTGTATGATTTATCGTCAGGTAAAAATGGAAGATAGAGAACTTTTAAAATTCTACAAAGAAGGTAAAAGAAATTTTAGTTATCATAGATTATATAACAGAAATATCGAACTTCATAATATATGTAATAGGGTTATTCAGCCTGATGCTCGACCAAACTTTAGCAATGAAAACCTGGCAGAAATTATTTTAACTCATTCCAACTTATATGGTGCAAACCTGAGTGGTACAAATTTTAGTGGTGCAACTTTAATTGATGTAGATTTGAGTTATGCAAATCTTAGTGGTGCAACTTTAGTTGATACAGACCTTAGAGATACAAATTTATATCATGCAAACCTTAGTAGTGCTAATTTATCTGGTGCAGATTTAACCAATACTTGTTTAGATGGGGCTATTTTCAAAAATGTTATTATTGATGATAAAACCAAGATTCATAAAAAATATTATTTAATTTCGCAAATTCTTAACGAAGAAGTAGTAGTTGTAAATCTCTTTGGAGTTGATTTAATAGGTGCTAATTTAGATGGTGCTAACTTAACTAAAGCTAACCTTTCTAATGCAAAGTTGCACGAAGTTCGGGTTAATAATGCTTCAAACATATATCAAAATGAAATTCTTATAACAAGACTAAAAAAAGCAATCTTAACAGAAGCAAATTTAGAAAATGCGAATTTGAGTAGAGCAGATTTGAGAGGAGCAGATTTAACAGAAGCAAATTTAACAGAAGCAAATTTAGAAAATGCGAATTTGAGTAGAGCAGATTTAACAGGGGCAAATTTGAGGGGATCAAATTTGACTAGATGTAGAATTAGGGATGCTAACTTTTCAAAAGTTGATTTTAGAAACACTGATTTAAGTAATACTAAAACTAAACTTACAGGTGCTAATTTAAGAGGAGCATATTATAATAATGAAACTAAATTTCCTGAAGAATTTGATCCCAAAACTGCAAAAATGAAAAATGAGGCAGATATTCAGAAATATCATAATTCTGGATGGATAGAATTATTAACTAAGAAAAAAATCAAAATAGCAAAATCTCCACCACCACGAGAAGGACAACAAGAATTTAAAGAAGAACTAAAAGAAACTTATGGTTATAAATGTTTAATTAGTGGCTGTGAAATTGGGGAAATTATTGAAGCAGCACATATTATTCCTTACAGGAGTATTGAATCTCATGATGTAGCTAACGGATTACTGTTGAGAGTAGATTTGCATAGACTGTTTGATAACTATTTATTAGCTATTCACCCAAAAACAAGAGAAGTTTTAATATCTGAGAAAATAGAAAAAAACTATCAAGATTTTATAGGTATAAAAATAGAAAGTCGTTTAACTGGTGAAGATGCTGCTAAACAACAGGATGCTCTAAGATATCATTGTGAGCAATGTAATTGGATAGATAAGCAACTTCTTGAATAATTCAACTCATATTTTTGTCAAATCAAACAAACTGCTAGACTATAATTATAACTTAGTCGAGAAATTTGTAGAAGCGACATCCAACCCAATATTTGTCGGTTAAGCTCAAAAAATAGAATTATGTAGGTTGGGTTGTTCGCGTTAGCGTTGCGGAGCAATCGGAACGAAACCCAACATTTATAAGCATTTGTTGGGTTGCACTGTCGCTTAACCCAACCTACAAAAGCTATAATTATAACCTAGTCGAGAAATTTGTAGAAGCGATACCCAACCCATAAAACCTATAAATTAAAATTATGACTCTTGCACAAGAAACACGCTACTATTCCCCTGAAGAATACCTAGAATTAGAGGTAAACTCAGAAATACGTCACGAATATATCAACGGATTAATTATACCCATGACAGGCGGAACACCCAATCACAACCAACTTGCACTTAATTTCAGTGGTACACTCAATTATCTTCTTAAACGTCAACCTTATCAAGTCTTTGTCACAGATCAACGTCTTTGGATTCCCACCAGAAAAATTCATACCTACCCTGATATTATGGTTGTGAAAACTCCCTTAGAATATGAACAAGGAAGAAAAGACACCTTAGTAAATCCTGTGATGATTGCAGAAGTATTATCAAAATCTACCAAAAGTTATGATAGAGATGAAAAATTTGCAGCGTATCGGACAATTCCCAGCTTACAAGAATATATTTTAATTGACCAATACACAATGCACATTGAGCAGTATTTTAAAACCGATAATAATAAATGGATATTTTCTGAATTTACAGATGGAGATAGTAGCTTAAACCTATCTTCTATTCCCTGCCAAATCTTGTTAACAGATGTTTATGATAAAGTAGATTTCAATACCGAAGAATGAAAAAACTCCATCTTCCTCTTTGCGCCTTTGCGTGAGATAATAATTTCCAATACATACCAAAGGAGTCAATAAAAATGAGTCGCATTAATCCTTACACATTACAAATGCAAATTACCCAAATGTTTGCCCAAGGACAATCATTTTTTGCCTTGACAAAAGTTCAAGATTGGTTAAAAGAACATAATCAAAACCCTTTAGATTTTGAGATTATCTTTCATAAAAAACCTGCACCTCCCGGTTCAAAAGAAGTCATGGTCATAGAAATAGAATTAAAACGCAAAGACGGACAACCTGTAGATCCTTGGTTACAAGAACAGGCTAATTTACACGCTTAATTCCCCTGTAAACCACCAGTATGGATTAATAGCAAAGATTCCGATTTAAAAAACCCTTTGGTGATTAAATCCATAACTCCATAAAACATTTTTCCTGTGTATACGTAATCTAAAGGTATGTCATGTTGTTGTTGAAAATCTTGACAAAATAGCTTTAATTTATTAGTCACTTTAGCATAACCACCAAAATGATAATCAGATATAAGTTGCCAAGGTGCGGGAGAATTAACAGGTGTTGGTAAATCAGAAGCTAGATAATTTGTTAATAAGTTATTGATATCTTCCTTGAGAAAATCACCACCTTTCAACACAGGAAAACCAATTACTTTTTGTTCTTGATTTAATGATAGTGTCATTCCTGCTAATGTTGTTCCTGTACCGCAAGCTAAACAGATAGTATTAAATCCTCTCACTGTTTGTAATATCTCTATACAGCCACGCATACCATTTAAATTACAACCCCCTTCAGGAATCATAAATACTTCTCCAAATTGCTGTTTTAACTGATTTTGTAATTCTTCTGTATGGCGTTTTTTATAGGTCTGCCGATCAATATATACTAATTGCATTCCCTGTGCTACTGCAAATTCTAGAGTAGGATTTAAAGGAATATTTTCTTCTCCACGAATTACGCCAATAGTGCGAAAACCAAACAGATTTCCTGCGGCAGCGGTAGCATAAATATGATTAGAATAAGCACCACCAAAGGTGAGAATTGTCGATAATTTCCTCTCTTTAGCTTCTACCAGGTTATACTTCAGCTTAAACCATTTATTACCGTTGATTTGGGAGTGCATGAGATCCAGGCGTAATCCGAATAACTTAACATCTGCATTAGCACAGATTTCACTATTAATTTGTTGAATAAGTGGAGGAAAAAAAATTGACGACATTTTCAGGAAAAGTTAAGCTTTATCAGCATAGTATAAAATACTAAGATCCCCGACTTAGCTAAAAAATCGGGGATCTGAAAGATTTATCCGTTTCCTTTTACCTTCTTCCTGGGAAACCAATCATCTAAAATGGCGTAGAATACCGGGACAACAAACAAGCTGAGAATAGTAGAACTTACTAAACCACCAGCGATAGATACAGCCATAGGCGATCGCAATTCCGAACCCGCACCTAAACCCAAAGCAATAGGAACCATCCCCAAAATTGTTGCCGCGGTTGTCATCATAATGGGACGTAAACGTACAGGTCCAGCTTTAAGAATTGCCTCAGTCCGTTCTAGTCCAGAATCCCGTAACTGATTAATGTAATCTACGATTAAAATCGCATTTTTGTTAGTAATCCCCAGCAGAAACACAAAACCAATCAGAGATATCATCCCAAAATCACTTTTTGTAAATAGCAGTGCCAGCAACGCCCCAACCACTGCTAAAGGTAAAGAAAGACCAATAACTATGGGATCTACCCAACTTTTAAACAACCAAATTAGCACCACAATAATACAAAGTGCCGATAATCCCAGCGTTGTGCCAAAACTCCCAAAAACCTGATTTTGACGGGCAGAATCTCCCCCTAAATTCAAAGACACACCAGCCGGCATCACAGCTTTAGCTTCAGCTACAACTTGATCAGTTGCATCACCTAAAGTTAAATTTTGACCCAGGTTAGCACCGATATAAACTACTCGCTGATTATTCAACCTTTCAATTTGCAAAATCCCATCTTGTTGATAAGACGCACCTGTAATAGTCACATCAGCAAAACCAGATATTTTCTCAATTCGAGCTTTTACCGCTTTAGCTGCTGTCGTCAAAGCTTTGATATCATTACCTTGTAAAGCTATTTGTAAAGGTTTTTGTCCACCCGTATCAACAAACTGAATATCCTCTATACTTGTAGTTACACCCGCCAATTTTGGCAAAGCAGCACGGAGTTGGTCTTGTACTTCTGCCGTTTTCACTTCTCGCTCTGCTTTGAGCTTAACGTATAGCGTCCCCTTGTTTGGTTCACCTTCACGAGAACCCACAGTAGTAAATACCGTTGCCACTGCGGGGAACTTTCTCACTACTTCTTCCAGTTTCTTAGCAACATCCAAAGAATCGTTTAAAGGAATAGGAATAGGAATAGAAGATGATGAATCAGCCAAAGCCGCAGCAGATAAAGACGAATTTCCTAATTTATCTTTTTGTCCCATTTGTCCCAGTTGTCCTGCTTGTCCTCCTGGTTGTCCTAGTCCTCCTTGCACCCCTTGTGCTAGATCCCCAGGAACACTAGGTAGAGGAGCAGTATAGACAATATTAAATTCTCCTCGGTCAAGTTTGGGAATAAATCCTTTGGGAATTAGGGGAATCAGGGCAAGACCAGCAATTAAACTACTTATAGCTAACCCAACAACTATCAAGCGGTGCTGCAAAGACCAGGCTAACAAGTTACGATAAGCTTGATCAAATTCTAGCCAAATTTTACTTTGCTTCTGAGGAGAACTGGATGGTTTAGCTTTAAGCCAATAAATAGCTAAGACTGGTGATAAGGTTCGGGCTACTAACATAGATGTCAGCATGGCAGCAGAAACGGTAATTCCAAAGGGTTTGAAAAACTGACCAATGACACCACCCATTAAACCAATAGGCAAAAATACTGCTACCGCTGTCAAAGTGGCTGCGGTGACAGTTAAACCAATTTCATTAGTGGCTATCAAAGCGGCTTCGCGGGGGGTTTTGCCTTCTTCGATATGCCGCATGATATTTTCTACATCAACTATGGCATCATCTACTATCGAGCCAATGACTAAAGCTAAGGCTAACAGGGTGATGGTTTCTAGGTTAAAGCCATATATCGCCATAACGATAAATGTCCCTAGCAAAGATATGGGAATAGCTAAGGCAGAAATTAGGGTAGCTTGCCAATTCCATAAAAAGGGAAAGATGACGACAATTGATAAAATTATCGCTTCGATCAGGGCATCTATGGTGGAATGGGTGGCGTTGCGGATATATTCAGCTTGGGTAGCAGCTAAAGTGAGAGTAACATCTTTTAAGCCAGACCTTAGCTGTTGTACTTCTTTTTCTACCCGATTAACTACTTCTAAGGTATTAGCATCACCTTTTTTAATGACCTGAAAGGCTAAAGCCTGTTTACCATTGAACCTGATTAAAGTACCGGCTGGGGGTAATCCATTGGTTGCTGTTGGTGGTGGTGCATTCGTACTCACTTCCCCTAACAGAGAGACTTTCAGAACTCCTGGTAATTTAGCTATACTAGGGACAATTTTATCTTTTACCAGTTGCTGTAAATTATCAATCTTCCCAGAAGAACTTTCAATGGCATAGCTAACAGCCGCTGATTCGTTCAGATTCAAAGGGATGATTTTTTTAGTGGCATTCTTAGGTAGATTTAATTGATTAACGATCTGAGAAATTTTATTAGTCGCAGTTTCTAAATTTGTACCCACCACAAAAGAGGAAACTACAGCAGTTTGACCAGGATAAGTTGATGAACGAATATCCTCAAGTCCCACCAGTGATTTGAGACTTTCCTCCAGTGGTTTAGTGAGTTTTTCTTCCGTATCTAGGGCTGATGTTAAAGGTGCTTGGACATTTACCACCACTACCGGAAAGGTGATATCTGGAAATAAAGCATATTTGAGGGAACTCAAGGCCAGGACACCAGCTACCGCTATACCTATCCAAAAACACACCGTCAACCAAGAAAACTTAATCGCTAATTTGGAAATATTGAAGCTTTCGCGGGCAGATTCTGAGTTATTAGTCTTTACCATCTGATAAAATTATTATCTTAGTCATTAGTCATTAGTCATCGGTCTTTTGATCACTGACAACTGACAGGTTAGTATAGAACTTCTAGGGTGAAAATGGTTGTAGAGCTTTAGTCATTGTAAATCCTTAATCTTCTCGTTCCTTGTTCAAAGGATTCTAAGCAACACCATAATCTGTATATGGACGCTTATATGGTGGATGCAACCCCAACACAATATCTTCTTTAGGAACACCCATTTTTACTAACTCCTCAGCAGGATTTTGGTCTGTCAAATTCTGTTGTAACCAAATTTTGCCATCTTTAATATCAAAGTGCATGACACTACGATAAACTCGATGTAGTTCTTGCCAACCGACATTCATCCATTGGTAATGATCCCTTTGGGTATCAAAAATCAGTTGTAGTTCATCATCATCATCATCTTTGGCGTAACTAGTTAACAAAGTTTGAATATATTCTCGATATTTAGCTATTTTATCCATTTAAAAATTACCTCTTTCCTGGGTTCATAGACTACTAATGGTACTTGATATCTTTGTAGCGCAATTTGAGTAAATTCAAGTTGGAAAAATATTTCATAAGCATCTAAGGGAATCGCTAAGTACAGTATACGATTTGGTTCAATAGTTTCCAATGCTAGACGATAACTAAGGAACTGACCTAACGCAGCGTAAAAGTCTGTAATTGCCGAAGGATTGAGAAAACTTTTGATTTCTACAGCTATTTTCTCACCTGCTTTTTCGGCAGCAAGTAATTTCTGGGCAGCTAAATCAATCTGAAAATTAACATCACCAAATTTAAATTTTAGTGGATCATCTGTAATCACCCACTGTTCTTTTTCTAAAGCTTTTTTTACTGATTCATGAAAAATATCTTTGGCAGACACGGATAACATTAAATTCTTGGATCTTAGTATTCTATACTATTTGTAGTCAAAGGAAAATAGTTTCTAAATTTCTCATTCTCATGTCAACTTTGATCTTAGTCCCCCAGGGAGCAGAATATCAAGCCGTCTGTCGCGGATTAAGTCGCGTCCCCAGTTCCCAAGCCAAGGTATTAGCGATACCAATGGGAATCGAACCAGTGCGGAAATATTTACAACAATTCACCCATGGTCAAGCAAATCGGATGCTGATGATGGGTTTGTGCGGTAGCTTGAGCCAAAAATATCAAATTGGAGATATTGTTTTATATCAAAATTGTCTTTATCAAGGAAATCTGCAAGAGGGCAATAATTCCTTCACCGCAGATATACATAATCAACTTGGTGATCGTGTATCTTTAGTCAAAGGGTTAACGAGCGATCGCCTCTTATATAAAGCCACAGAAAAACGCCAGTTATATGAACAATCCGGTGCTGACGTTGTAGATATGGAAGGATACGCTTTTCTAGAATTTTTCCAGCAACCAGTTTCTCCACAGGTACAAATAGCCATCCTGCGAGTAGTTAGCGATGATGCTCATCATGACATCCCCAATATCACATCAGCCATTGGTGCAGACGGTTCATTACAACCTTTACCCTTAGCTTGGGAATTCATCCGTCAACCCCTAGCAGCGACTCGATTAATTACAGGTTCACTAAAAGGACTCAAAACTTTAACAGCAGTCACACAATTATTATTTACTCCTAACAAGATCCCCGACTTCTCTAAGAAGTCGGGGATCTGATTCTGATGAATATTCTCAAACCTGAGAAATATCTTTTACGCTTGAGCCAAATTGACTTTAACAATCACATCATTAAAATCTTTATCACCACCACCACGTAAATCCTCAAAACCAAAGGTATTATCACCTAACATCCGCACATGATCTACACCATCTGAGTTCGCACCCAAGAAGGTAAAGTAAATATCTGGATTATTATTAGGATTACTATCAAGTAGGGCATCAGGTGTACCATTCACAACAAGAAATGGTACATATATAGAGCCACCTTGAAGCGTATTATTGAAATTTGCCGTTCCACCGTTGTTCACAGCTAAATTAATGTCAGAAACACGACCATTAATAGCTGCTTGAACATAGCCATTTTGTCCTGGGAGAATATCAGCCGTACCATCTCCATTGGTATCAATACCGCCGTTCTCATCAACTACGCGATAAAAACCAATGAAATTGTTGTAACTTGCTTCTCGGTTAACCGTAAAACTAGCGGTTACTGCACCAGTAATACCCCGTAAATCTAGAGATTCACCTTGTGGTTTATTTTGCAGAGATGTCCCCAAAGCTGTAGCGCGATCACTTGCCTGAATTGTTAACGGAAAATCCTCAAAGCCGCTAGGATTACCAGAACCATCTTCCCAATCTAGGGAATACTGATCAGATCCCAAATCTGTAATCTTGAGATTAGCAGGGTTGGCAAACAGGACATTGCCAATAGAGGTGTTGTTACTCAGTACAGAATCGGTTGAACCGTCTTTAACCAAGTAGAATCTCAAATTGTCATTGGAGTTAAATCTTAATAACCTGTCCAGGCTAGTAGGATCAAATCCAGCAGGAAGATTAGTAAGGGTAGAGAAAACTACCTGACCTTTTGCTAATGCTTTTTCTGCATAACCCGCTTCATCGGGGGCAATACCATCAACTTTACCAGACGCATCATCAACAGTAAATACTCCAATTTCATTGCGACCGGAATTTGGTCCTGTTAATTTTACTTCCAGTGTTGCTTTGCCGTTGTTGCCTTTGATATTGAAGACATTATCACTAACTAGCGTTAGGAAATCGCTAACAGTGCCGGTGCCAGTGGAAGTTGGATTAACATCAGGTGTACCAGCAGATGTGGCAGCAGGAGTTCCGAAGATCACATAGGCTTCACCTGCTTGAGAATTAGCCAAGGGAGCGCCAATAATCAAATCATTAACACCATCACCATTGACATCTCCAGCACCACTGACTGACTGACCTAAGTTACTATTTTCAGCACCATCAATGATAAAGCCCTTTTCACCATCGTACTCAGGTGTATCGAAAGTTGAGAGTTCAAAGGTAGCGCCAAAGCCTTGTTTGCTGCCATAAATGACATAGCCTTGTCCAGCGTTATCAGTAGCCTTTTTTGCCCCAAGAATGATGTCATCAATACCATCATCGTTAAAATCTCCCAAACCACTGACAGACCAGCCGGAGTTGTCAAGGGCGGAAATACCGTTGATGGTAAAGCCATTGCTACCATTAAGGTTAGCAAGATTGATGCCAGAACCAAAACCATTTTTATTACCAAAGACTACATAGCTTCTGCCAGCAGATTCTTTGTCATTGGGATTGCCATCTTTTGCCCCAATGATCAAGTCTCCGATGCCGTCACCGTTGATATCTCCAGCTTTGCTAACAGAGAAGCCTGATTGATCTCCTGCTTGTCCGTTGATGGTAAAACCATCGCTGCTATTGAGGTTAGAGACGTTGATAATCTTGGAAGTAAGGGGATTTGTGGGATCAGTCTTCCGTCCATAAATAACAAAACTGCTTCCAGAATTATCACCATTGGTATTAGCAGAAGGCGCACCAATAATGATGTCATCAAGTCCATCACCGTTGATATCTCCAGCGTCACTAACGGAATATCCCAGGTTATTTAGGTCATTTTCATCACTGATGATTTTTAAGCCTAAGCTGTCAATATTAGCAAGGTTTAAGCTGGAATCAAAACCACCTTCTTTCCCAAAGATGATATAGGCTTCTCCTTTATTAGCTGTTCCGTCATCACTAGGATGAGTTGCACCAATTAATAGGTCTTTAACGCCATCACCATTAAAATCGCCGGCACTGCTAACAGCCCAACCTGCAAGATCACCAGACTGATTACCTTTGATGGTAAAACCCTGGCTAGGTTCAAGGTTGGATAGTTCAATGGGATTACTAAAATAGTTGGGGTCTTTACTGCCAAAGACGACATAAGCAGCCCCGGAATTATCTCCATTGATGTCAGAAAAGGGTGCGCCAATGACTAGATCATCAACACCGTCACCGTTAATATCCCCAATATTGCTAACGGAACGGCCTAAGTCATCACCAACTTCTGCCCCATTAATCACAAAGCCTGTAGTAGCATTGAGATTGGAAGGGTCTATGACTTGTTGAAAGTTCTCTTTGCTGCCAAAGACTACATAAGTTTTCCCGGAGTTAAATTTGTCATTAGGATCACTCAAAGGTGAGCCGATGATTACATCCCCAATGCCATCACCGTTGATATCACCGGCGTTGCTAACTGAGTAGCCTAATTGATCATCACTTGCACCGCTGATGACAAAGCCATCTTTGTTGACTGTGGGTATAATCTCGCCCGTTACAGGATCTATAAGGCTAGTCTCGCCAGTTACAGGATCTATAAGGGTTAGAAATGAGGTTTCAATAGGTGTGGGATTTGTGGTGGAAGTGCTATCTATGTTGGAACTAATATCTACATTGGAGCTAATATCCTGTTCGGAGGTGGTGTCTACAATGGAGGTGGTATTTTCAAGAGGGATAGGATCTTGTTCGGATGTGGTGGCTACATTAGAACTAATATCTTCAATGGCAGTAGGATCTTGTTCGGAGGTGATGCCTACATTAGAACTGATATCTTCAATGGCAGTGGTGTCTTCAATGAGAGTGTTATCTGCGAGTGTAGTAGCGTTAATATTTGGTTCCATGATGGTGTAGTGTTATTGGTTTTTTGAATGTTTGATAAATTTCGGTTACAGCAAAGCAGGTGTAATGGGTTGTTCCACCTTAGTTACACAAACATTTGCTATAAATCTGCGTTAAGAAATAGCTCTAGGCTGTAGTTGAGTTGCTAGAGTTGGTGTTCATGATAATAATGGATAGAATTTCATACCCCTGGGGTAAATACAGCGGTTTCCGCTCTTATGAGGTACAAAGTTGAATCATGAAACTCTTGTAGTGCGGGCATACTTCGACAAGCTCAGTACAAGTCTTGCCCGCTAGATATGTACCTCATAACACCGGGAAGTGCTGTATGCGTGTTTGTTTCTAAGTTTGAGTCATTAGAGTAACTGAGGATGGAAATAGGGGAATAGTAGTTAATGCCCTGGTATGCTGAAATTTCTCTGGACTGTAGTTGTGTTACCAGAGTTGGTATAGATAATTTTTTTTGAGATGGTCAGATCCGGTTAACTTCTATGGGAGATCAAACCTTCATCATCCATCTTATATACAAAAGTTTTCACCTCTTATGATCAAATCCAGGTCTATTTAAGACTTGGGTTTTTGCCGACGACACCCAAACGAAGGAAGATGCTGAAGTTTATACCTGATTTGATTTAAGGACTCTTAGCTTTTCACTAACGAGAAAGTTTACTTTGATTGCCCGAAAACAGTACAGCCTAGATATTGTGCTATTAGTTGTGAAGCTTCTGTGAACTTGAGGTCAATAACACGCAAATTTCTGAGTTTGGCTTTTATCATTGGCTGTAAACATGACAATCAAATTTAGTCTGCGGTATGATACTTGATGTTAATGGAAAAAATTTCTCTTCCCTGTTCTCAAGTCCCGCTTCCTATAACTTAATCCCTAATTGCTAATGTCCAATCCGGACTTCTTTTAAATATTCTGACTACTTTTGATCTACTGTCTTTACCAGTAATCCTAATGTGTGGGTAATGCTGGGGCTGGTGTTTAATGGGTGAGAATGGGAATTTGGGGAAAAAATGTCTGCTACTGGTTGTCAACGGGGTAAACTCGGGAAGAAGGAGTTCAGGAGTATGGCTAACGCCGCGCTTCGCTATCAGGAGTATGGCTAACGCCACGCTTCGCTATCAGGAGGAAGGAAGAAGAAGGAAGAAGAAGGAAATTTCTTTCTCTGCTTCTCTTGCTTCTCTTATCTTGTCAACGGGTATATACTCTACCTTTCCATGCACCTCCACGTCCTTGCCAATGTTGTAATGCTGAATCTATTGTCATAGAAGTATATAAAAAAGCAATGATGGGTAAGCTAAAAGCAAAAACTGGAGAACATTTATAAAAACGAATAATTGGGAAATAAGCAAAAGTCATCAGTAGATATCCGATGAAAGAAATCAGGGTAATTATCCAATTCCCCAATACCAGACCGAAAATAATTGCTATCGGTGGTAATAAATAAACTAAAGTCATTCCCAACAGGCTGCCTATTAGCAGGAAAGGGGAATAATTTAGTTGTGTGTAAGCACTTCTGGCGACCATATCCCAAATTGTTTTCAGGGAGTCGTAAGGACGTAAGCTATAGGTTAGGGTGCTTAATCCTAGCCAGATTTTTCCGTGAGTTGATTTAACGGCTTTGGCTAGGGAACAGTCATCAATTAAGGCTTGACGAATTATTTGCAACCCACCAATTCTATTTAGGGCTTCTGAGTGAATGAGAATACAACCTCCAGCAGCGGCAGCAGTAGCTTTTTTGGGATTATTTACCCAGGAAAATGGATAAAGTTTTTGGAAGAAAAAGACGAAAGCGGGTATTAATAGTTGTTCCCAAAAACTTTGACAGCGTAAGCGTACCATGATGGATACGAGATCTAATTTCTGTGCCTCGGCTTTGGCAACTAGGCGGTGCAAGTTGCTGGGATCATGTTCTATATCGGCATCAGTAAGTAAAAAATAGTCTGGTGTCAAGGTACTGGCTGTTTGTAAACCTTGTTCCATTGCCCACAATTTGCCTGTCCAACCTGGGGGTAATGAGGTGCTGGTAACAATTTGCAATTGCTGGGTTTTGTCGAGGTTGTGGGCTACTTCTTGGGCAACATTGGCTGTACCATCGCTACTTTGATCGTCTACTAAAAAGATGGTGAAATTACCAGGATAGTCTTGAAGGAGGAGCGATCGCAAGCTAACAGGAATGACATCGGCTTCATTACGGGCAGGAATTATTACGCACACGGTCGGTAAGGTGTTGTTATCAATATCTTTATCTTTATTTGCTTCTAATTGGTGATTAACTCGCCAAAACTGCCCCCAAAATAAGATTAAAAATAACCAAATGACTAAGGATAGAAGGGTCAAACTGAATATAATTGTTGCCATAACTGTTGCTGTACTCCAATTTAAAATTTAACAGACAAATTTAATTCTTTTACTGACTTGGATAGAATACAATGTTTGCTGATTTTGCGGAAGAATTTTCTCGTAATTCGGTTATGTTATTTAAATATTGTTTGGTGCTGAGGTAGGTATTTGATGCAAACACAAGATAGAATAAAAGTCAAGCAAGTTGTTGATGCGATAGCCGCAAGTCAAAAACATCTACTTTCTATTCAAAATCCCGATGGTTATTGGTGGGCTGAGTTAGAGTCTAATGTTACCATCACTTCGGAAGCTGTTTTATTACATAAGATTTGGGGAACTGAGAAAACCAGACCTTTACATAAAGTTGAAAATTATCTCCGTTCTCAACAACGAGAACATGGAGGTTGGGAATTGTTTTATGGTGATGGTGGAGATTTAAACACAACTGTAGAAGCCTATATGGCTTTAAGATTGTTAGGTGTACCCGCTACAGATACCGCATTGCTGAAAGCGAAATCTCTAATTTTAGCTAAAGGTGGTATTAGCAAAACTCGGATTTTTACAAAGTTACATCTAGCTTTAATTGACTGTTATAATTGGCGCGGACTGCCTTCTTTGCCACCTTGGGTAATGTTACTACCCGATAATTTTTTCTTCAATATTTATGAACTTTCGAGTTGGGCGCGTTCTAGCACTGTGCCATTATTAATTGTCTTTGATCGAAAACCAACTTTTAACATTGATCAGCCAATTAATTTAGATGAATTATATGCTGAAGGTGTAAATAATGTCTGCTGGGAATTACCAAAAAATGGTGATTGGTCAGATATTTTTAATATCCTTGATGATGGCTTTAAATTAGCAGAAAGTATTAATTTTGTTCCTTTTAGAAATGAAGGAATTAAAGCCGCAGAAAAATGGATTCTAGAACGTCAAGAAGTTACAGGTGATTGGGGGGGAATTATTCCCGCAATGTTAAATTCTCTGTTAGCTTTAAAGTGTTTAGATTATGATGCTAATGATCCGGTGATCGAACGGGGTTTAAAAGCAGTTGATAATTTCGCCATTGAAACAGAAAATAGTTACTGTGTCCAACCTTGTGTTTCTCCTGTATGGGATACAGCTTGGGTGATTCGGGCTTTGATTGATTCAGGTTTTGCCCCAAATGATCCGGCTATTGTTAAAGCTGGAGAATGGTTAATAGAGAAACAAATTCTCGATTATGGTGATTGGAATGTCAAAAACAAGCAGGGAAAACCCGGTGCTTGGGCGTTTGAATTTGAAAATCGTTTTTACCCAGATGTGGATGATTCGGCTGTGGTTGTCATGGCTTTACATCAAGCAAAATTGCCAAATGAGGAACTAAAAAAACAAGCTATTGATAGGGCTTTAAATTGGATTGCGACGATGCAATGTAAACCAGGAGGTTGGGCGGCTTTTGATCTTGATAATGATCAAGAATGGCTCAATTCTGTCCCCTATGGTGATTTGAAAGCGATGATTGATCCAAATACGGCTGATGTCACTGCTAGAGTATTAGAAATGTTGGGGGCTTGTAATTTATCAATTCAACCAGATAATTTAGAAAAGTCTTTAGATTATCTTTTGAAGGAACAAGAAATAGAAGGTTGTTGGTTTGGACGTTGGGGTGTAAATTACATTTATGGAACTAGCGGCGTTTTATCAGCTTTGGCTTTAATTAATCCTTTGAAATATGCTAGAGATATAAATCAAGGTGCAGCTTGGTTAGTGAAAGTACAAAATTCTGATGGTGGTTGGGGAGAAACTTGTTTTAGTTACAATGATCCTAGTTTAAAAGGAAAAGGTGACAGTACAGCATCCCAAACAGCATGGGCTCTAATTGGGTTAATAGTCGCAGGTGAAGCAACGGACAAATTAGCGATTGATAGTATTGAAAAGGGGATTAATTACCTGTTAGAAACACAAAAATTAGATGGTACTTGGGATGAAGAATACTTTACCGGAACGGGCTTTCCTTGCCATTTTTATTTGAAGTATCACCTTTATCAGCAGTATTTTCCTTTAATGGCTTTGGGACGATATCAAGCAAAATGTTCGAGTTAAATAGCAATACCTTTGCCATTTTTCTGGAGAAATATTATCAATCTTGTAGTGCGGGCATCTTGCCCGCTATTTTTACACCCCATTTATTAGTGTTGTCAAAGAACGTGGATAATATGGTTATAAAAAAATTATGGGTAGGAATTGGTTGTCAAAAAGGAATTTCCCAACAATTAATTAATTTAGTAATCAAAAAAGTTTTTCAGGAAAATCAACTTATATATCATGAAATAGCTGGAATTGCAACTATTGATAAAAAAGCCTCAGAAATTGGTTTATTGGAATTTTGTAAATTAGAAAAACTACCTTTAAAAACCTTTAGTGCCGAACTTTTAAATAATGTATTTGTTCCCAATCCTAATAATACTATTACTAAGTTAGTGGGAACATCTAGCGTAGCAGAGGCTTCCGCGATTCTTGCAGCTTCAGAAATCACATCTACGGAAATAATGTTATTAGTTCCTAAACAGATTTTCCGATTACCAGAAGCACCAGCAACAATCACAGTAGCCGTTGCTAAAAGTGAAACCCTGATATTTTAATCAACTGCATTAACAATCTGATTAATAATACCAGAAACAATTGATAAAACAATTGAACCTAAAAAAGCAGGAATAAAACCCCGAATTTCAAAACCATAACCGGGAGTTATGGCACTGGCAAACCATAGCGTTAAGGCATTAATCACTAGGGTGAATAAACCCAAAGTAATTAAGGTGATGGGAAATGCTAAAATCTGCAAAATTGGTCGCACAATGGCATTTACTAAACCAATCACAACAGCGGCAATTAAGGCAGCAACAAAACTAGTGAGAATGATTCCAGGAACAATTTTAGCCGTAATTAATAATGCTACCGCAGTCCCGATCCAAGTTAAAAGAAAGTGCTTCATAGTTTGATGATGAGAACAAGATTAACGTGACTGGGAAGTGCGGTTCAAGAACACTTTCCATGTACCACCACCGACAACACCATCAGGTTTTAAACCATAACGAGTTTGAGCAGCTTTGACTGCGGCTTCTGTGGATCTTCCGAAATCTCCATCTATTTTACCATTTAAAAAACCCAGGATTTTGAGTTGTTTTTGCAATTTAATTACTTCCGGTCCACTTGTACCTAAATGTAAAATTGGCCATCCTTGGGGAGTATATTGAATACCGGGCATTTGTTGATTGAGAGGAGTGGGTTGAATACTAGAATTAGGCTGATTGGTGGTGCGTTTAGTAGTCGGTGGTTTTGTGAATCTGGTCGGTTGGGTAGGAACAGTCGTAAAACTACTGGCAGCATTAGGTGCGGAAGTAATAATATTTGATGGGCTGGGAAACAGTTTTTGCCAAGTGATATTATCTACATTACCAGTGGGATTTAGGCCAGCAGCTTGCTGAAATTGGGCAACGGCAATAATGGTACTTTGTTGATATGTACCATCCACAGCACCTGAATAAAAGCCCAAAATCTTCAAAGCGGCTTGAAGTTCTGTAACTCGTTCACCCTGACTACCTAAGTTTAGAGGAGGACGATTAATTTTAACTTCTGTGTTGACTTGGGCAATTTTAACCGCTGCTGCTGTTGATATAAAAGCAGAGGAACTAATTAACGCGGGTGTGGTGGTTAACAAGAGTAAGCAATACCAAGAATTTGCGCTCATGTAGTTGGGAATACTTGCTATCAAACTAAATTTCATAGAATTTTTGTATAACTTTCCGATGCTGATCTTACCCTGTGGCGATCGCTTTGTTTGCCTTTAATCTTTTTGGTGTGAAGATAAAACATAATCGAATATTTCCAAGACTTGATTTTGTTGGGTTTCCTGACGTCAACCCAACCTACGCAATTTAAGGTTTTAGAAAGTAGCTGTCTGAATGGCTTCTTCTGGTCCAACGAGAGATAAGTAGGGTGCTTGTAAATATTTACAAGCGGTTGTCATTGCCTCCGTTGCAGTGACATTATTAATTAATTCGGGAAACTTTTGATCAAATTCAATTCCTAAACCCGAAATTTCATACCAACCATATATCTGTGCAATATGTCCATTAGTTTGTTTACCCAACGCATATTGACCGATAATTTTGTTTTTAGCAGTTTGTAATGCTTCTGCTGACAGTTCGGTGGTAGATAATAATTCTACTTCTTGGCGAAGTCCATTAAAAGCAATTTTGGTGTTTTCCGGTGCTGTCCCAATATAAACTACGAAGGAAGCGGGAAAAAGTCGAGTCGAATAAATAGCAGATACGTCATAAGCTAAACCTTGCTTTTCTCGCAATTCTACAAATAAACGACTAGAAAGACCATTCCCTAAATAGGTAGCAAGTAACTTGAGAGCCGCATATTCTGGGTTGGTTACTGATGGTCCTAAATAACCCAACATGATAATTGATTGTTGTGTATTTAAGGGTTTCAGGCAAGATTTAGGTGATCCAGTAATTGGTGGTAAATTAAGAGTAGGTTTGGTGGAATTTGGTATTTGCCAATCACCAAAAATCTTATTTACTAATTTCTCTGCTTGTGCTGGTGTAATGCGTCCAGCAATGCTAATGACAATATTATCAGGACGGAAATGAGTTTGATGATATTCTACTAAGTCATCACGGGTAATGCTGCTCATGGTTGTTTCATCACCTAAAACTGACATGGAGTAGGGATGATTTGGGTACATTACCTGACGCAGTTGTTCAAAAGCCAGTCCAAAAGGTTGCTCTTTTTGGGAACGAATATCTTGGATTGCTAATCGCTTTTCTAATTCTATTTGGTTTTCGGGAAAGGTAGGCGATCGCAATAATTGTCCAGCCAATGTTAAAATATCAATAAAATCAGCAGTTACTGTTTTCAACGATAGCAAAAAATAATCTGTAGCTGCATCTGTGCCTAAACCAGCTCCTACAGATTCAACTTTTTCGGCAATTTCTAAACTCGATAAACCATCACATCCCTTTGTCATTACTGCTGATAACAAATGCGCTAAACCAGCTTTTTCTCGCTGTTCATGACAACTACCAGCGCGAATAAAAATCCGTCCCGCAATAATATCAGCAGCTTGATTTTCTGAGACTAATAAAACAATGCCATTACTTAATACGGTGCGATGAATCAGAGAGCGACTATTAATAGTTTGCATTTTTCACTTAATAATTAACAAGGTTTGAGAATTGTCACAGCATAATTAGCTGGGGAAAGATATTGTTGAGCTAATTTTTGCAGTTCTTGCGGATTGAAAGACTGGATTTCTTGGGGATAGGTAACAGCTAATTCAGCGTTAGCAATGGTATGATAATAACCATAAAAATTAGTTAGCTGATCTGGTGTTTCTGTAGAAAAGGCATAATCATTACATAAAAACCGCTGAATGCGATTTATTTCTGGTGTGCTAATTTCTTGATTTTGCAATTCTTGCAAATGATCACAAATCAACTCTTCAACTCGTTCCAGATATTCTGATTCCAACCAAGCCGTAATTGTAAATAAACTTGATTCTTGTTGGAGAGAAAAATCACAGCATAAGTCTTGAACAAGTTGCTTTTCTTCCCGCAAATCAGATACTAATCGAGAAATTCTCCCTTCTCCTAACAGTGCTGATAATAATTCTAAACCATGAACAGCCCGAAATTCTTCTACTCCTGGCACTTTCCAACCCATAATTAACCGCGCTTGTTCCAGTCTAGGTAAAATTAACTCATGACGACGAATTCCTGAAATTACCGGTGCTGTAACTTTGGTAAATTGGGGACAATGATCACGTTGCGGAAAATCTACAAATGTCCGGTTTACCAAGTCCCTCGCAGCTTTTTCACCAATTCCCCCCACCACAACCACAGTCATATTTTCTGGTTGGTAATAACTGCGATAAAAACAGCGCATAGCTTCGGGGGAATGCTGCATTAATTCTTCCTCAGTTCCCAATACAGAACGTCCGTAAGGGTGCTGTTGGTAAACATTTTTAACAAGAGATTGAAAACCTACCCAGTCAGGATCATCATTGTAAGAACGGATTTCTTCTAGCACCACATCCCGTTCTCTGATAAATTCATCGTCAGGAATGGCTGCATTCAGGAGTAATTCTCCCAAATGTGGTAGAGTATGCTCTAGGTAATTAGCAGCGGTTGTAATCGAATAATGGGCATAATCGTGGCTGGTAGCGGCATTACTCACACCACCAATTTTTTCAATATGATAATCAAATTCTCCAGGCAGCAAGTTTGGTGTACCTTTGAAAATCATGTGTTCTAGAAAATGTGCCATTCCAAACCAAGGTTCTGGTTCTAGGTTAGCTCCCGCACGCACCCAAACGTCAGCTATGACTACGGGTGTAGTGGATATTTCTTGGTGAATGAATGTCAAGCCGTTATCTAATTTGATAACTGAACCGGGAAACACGTTGTTAGTTAGTTGTTTTAGCAATTTTTTCTAGTTTCAAGCACAATTTAATGTTGTCATTCTAACCTTGAATTTAACGGAAAAGAAAGCCAAATTGTAGAGATTTAGTAAATCAACAAGTTTTATGGATAAATAATGTTCCCCAAATAGGTAATATTGATAGAATGAGAAAAACGACTATCCACGCTGGCATTTTTTCCTCGATAGATGCGTTGGTAGCAGTCAGCTTGTCTTTTTCATCAGTTGTTAGTTGATATTTAATAATATCGTTTTTATGAAGACACGCCCAGGAATTTTATTACTTGCTTTAGTCATACCTGGTTTATTGGTAGTATTGATATCCCTTTATTATTTTGGTACTGATTATGACGCACTAATAAAAGCTGAAAATTATTTAGAAAAATTGGTAAAAGAGGAAAAGCCTAATGAAAGAACTTTGCAATTTGCATATCATCGAGCTTTAGCCCATCGAATTAATGTTTTTGCTGATGCTACTTGGGGATTATTGGGAGGTGTGATTACAGCAGTGGGAATACATGGTTTAGTGATGTTGAAGGAGAAAGATTAAAACACTTCCTCCTATTAATTTAAACGGCTAAATTTTGCATTTTCCAAGTTGCTAAATCTGCCAAAGAGCGATCGCGGTAACGTCCATATTTTTCCGGTTTACTCTTAATTTTCACACCCAAATCTGGCACAATTCCAAAATTAGGAGCCATCGGTTGAAAATGTTTTGGTGCAGCGGATCTGATAAACTCAAATAATGCCCCCATCATCGTTGTAATAGGTAAATTTAGGGGTTCTTTTCCTAAAGCTAATCTAGCTGCATTTGTTCCCGCTAACCAACCTCCCGCAGATGCAGCAGTATAACCTTCTGTTCCTATTAATTGTCCCGCAGCTAGTAAAGTTGGACGTTCTTTAAATTGCAAACTTGCAGACATTAACTGTGGTGCATTTAAAAAAGTATTGCGGTGCATTACTCCTAATCTGACAAATTCGGCTTTTTCCAATCCAGGTATCATTTGAAAAACTCTTTTTTGTTCACCCCAGCGTAAATTAGTTTGAAATCCGACCATATTCCAAAGTTGACCGGCTTTATCTTCTTGTCGTAATTGAATTACCGCATAATTACGTTCTCCATTGCGAGGATCAGATAAACCCACTGGTTTGAGAGGTCCATAACGCATGGTATCTTCACCTCTTCTCGCCATTTCTTCAATTGGTAAACAAGCTTCAAAAAATTTCGCTGTTTCTTTTTCAAAGTCTTTTAATTCCGTTTGTTCTGCTTGACAAAGTGCTGATCGAAATTGTAAATACTGCTCTTTATTCATCGGACAATTCAGATAAGCTGCTTCACCTTTGTCATAACGAGAAGCCATAAATGCAATATCTTTATTGATAGAATCTCCGACAATAATTGGACTCGCAGCATCAAAGAAGTTGAGATATTCCATCCCCGTAAATCGTTGTAAATCTGCGGCTAAATCGGGACTGGTTAAAGGTCCAGAAGCTAATACAACGATACCTTCGGGAATTTCTTTAACTTCACCGCGTCGGAAATCAATTAAAGGATGATTTGCTAAGGTTTGGGTTAGATCTTCGCCAAATTGTCCTCTGTCTACCGCCAAAGCCCCACCAGCAGGGACTGCGTGTTCATCTGCTTTGGAGATGACAATAGAACCGAGTTGGCGTAATTCTTCATGTAATAGACCGGCAGCGCGATCGCTCGCCATAGCCCCGAAGGAGTTACTACAGACCAATTCGGCCAAATTTTCCGTATGATGGGCAGGGCTGAAGCGTTTAGGGCGCATCTCGTGGAGAATCACAGGCACGCCGGCTTGGGCTATTTGCCATGCTGCTTCTGTTCCTGCGAGTCCGCCGCCAATTACTTGTATCGGTTGTTGTGTCATAGTGATTTGAGATTTTAGATAAAATTATGATAAAATTATTATTCAAATAAAGAACGAGGTAGTTGAGATTGTCGAATAATTGACATTAATGTACCAAGTTTAACAGATAAGTGATTAGGTACAATAGCAGTGAGAGTAGAGTCTTCTATTACTTTTTGCATATATGACTTCCTTTTTGTCTAACTTCTGTAAAGCCATTATCTTGTAAAATTTTACAGATTTCTTTACCTGATAGTACGCGTAATTTACCCAACCGAAACCTCCAAATTAGTAATAAAAATTTCGCTTTTGAGACGATTTTTTATTTCTGAAGGTGAAGCAAATTCTAAAAATAATTCAATTGCTTCTTTTAAATTATCTTTTGATTCTTCAATGGTATCTCCTTGACTAGCAATATCTAATTCTGGACAAAGGGAAATATACCCATTGTCTTCTTTTTCAATAATTACAGTAAATCTTTGTTTAATAGTTGGCATGGAATATGTAAGCTCCTTAATATCTTTATATTATTATACTGCTTATCGTCAGATATTTTAAATGCTAAATTCCAAATTAAGAAACAGCATATTCTGAATGTTGTCGCAGTGCGGGATAATGAAAACCTATGACAATTTCTTGTTTAGAGATTCCCATTTCTTCTAGTTCTTCACCAACATCAAGATCTGTATTATTTTCCTGAAGCCAAATTTTTCCATCTTTGATATCAAAATGAAATATACAGGAATGAATTCGGCGTTTTTTATCCCAACCAGTTCGCAATAAAAGGTAATGATCATTTTCTGTATCAAAGATCAATTGGGTTTCCATATTTTGATCTTCTGAGCCGTAATTTGCGTATTGCGTGAGAAATTCTCGCAAAAATTGGCGATAGTAATTTAGTTTATCCATAATTTTATTACCTCTGTTACTTCATCATAGACAACTAGTTTAACAGGATAGTTTTGTAGGACTTTTTGGATTAGAACTTCTCCAAATAATGACTGATATGTTGAATCGGGAACTGCTAGATATAATATGCGTTCTGGTTCGTTTTCCTCTAGGGCAATTTTGTAAGATAGATATTGTCCCAAAGCACCATAGAAATCTGTAATTTTTGAAGCTCTGAGGAAGCTTTTTACTTCAACGGCGATTTTTTGATGATCTTTTTCTGCACCAATGAGACATTCAGCACCTAAGTCAATCTGAATATTCAAATTGCCGATACTTAAGTATAGAGGATCATCAGAGATAGTCCAACCATCTTGAGTGAGGGCATCTTTGACTAAATCATGGAAGATGTCTTTTCTGGACATTTATCATGGGTCTATTTTTACAGTAATGCTGGTATCGCAATCGAAGCTATTTACTTATTTAATTTTTGATTAAAAGCTGAAAAATATACGGTGGCTACTATGTTTGATGCCATGAGTTCACCGCATATTTCTTAACTACTAATTATAAACAGTTAAATAGCAAACGTCAATATCTATTTTTTGAACATATCACTAAAAACTCAGATATCCAACTGCTTAAAGAAGTCGGGTATTTTTTTATTCACCATTTTTTATGACACCAATGGGAAATACACGGTGGTTATTATGCTTGATGCCATGAGTTCACCGTGTATTCTTATCTTAAAACTTAAAAGCTAGTCTTAAAACTTAAAAGCTAAGTTTTACCATGTATATATTCGGAATAGATTTGATATCCCTTTCAGATTCTCAATCCGATCCCCCTTACGGGTTCTCAATCCGTTTTAAGTTTTAAGCCTTACTTGTGTTTACAAGTAAATTTTATATACATTCTTTTAAAGAATACATATTTAAGTAGCAAATGTCAATACCCATGTTTTTAATAATGAAAAAGTTCAGATCCCCGACTTCTCTAAGGAGTTGAGGATCTTATTCAATTTACTAAATCAATTTTTTTAATCCAGCAGCCATAATTTCACCCAAGTTATCAGCAAGAGTAGACAATCCTGGCTTAAGTTGCCAATCCTGAACTTTTTTTGCCGAAAGAAACCCATGCGCGGATGCGTTTCTTAGAGCTTTAGCAAGTTTAAGAGCTTCCTCCCAAGAAGAAATAGAATTAGCTTTAATAATCCAACGTTCAATGATTTTTTTATCCCCAGCAGTTACTGACAGAAATTCAGCAATTGCATCTTGATCTTTTGCAAGCCATTTATCAAGATTTTCTTTTTTCTTGGGATTTGGTGTATCAAGAGGATTGTAAATTGGCAGACTGCACATTTTGATAAAGTTAGGAATATCTAGAGGTTTTCCTCTCTCGAAATTATTCATTAATGCTTTAGTCGTAATTTCAAATCCACTATAGGCAATTACAAGTCGCCATTGAACTCCCCTTATCTTATCTATGTCTCCGCGCTTTTGAGTATCTCCAATAGAAGGTTCATACCAATTAATCGCTTCTTCTGTAAGACGCACTCCTCTAATTACGCATTTAATAACTTTATCAATATGTTCTGGATTGTCAGGATGATTAGGGTTAAAAAGTAATAATTTTTGCTGTATTTCACTACATTTAGGGTTATCTTTCCAAGAATTGTCAGGTTTTAAACGGTTATCCCATAATATTTTTGATATATTTGTCAGATTATCTTGATTATCTGTAGATGTGTCTGTCATTTTTAATGATTACAAATAATAATTTTCCAAAATATAAACAATGGCAGCACAAAATGGTTGATACTTTCCGTCATTATTCAATTCTAAATAATCCTTAATAATATTCCTGATTTCCTCTTCATTAAAATCCTCATCTGCTAATAATTCTAATTCCGCATCAATTGCAGCTTTACGCATTCTTTGTAACTTGGGAATATTCAAAGCTAATTTTTCTATTGTTGTTTCAGCAGCAAGTTTTTTAATAGTTTCTTCTGTCGGTAAAATTTCACCAGCAGCAGAACATTTAAAAAACTCTGCACAATTTGCTATTAACGGTGAAACTAACAACTTTTCATCATACCAATTATCTTTTTGATGTCCACAATGTACAGGAACACGGGGTTGTTGATCTTCTCCTTGACAGGAAACTATAAGATTAAAATAATCAAATTTCACAGTTTCATCTATACCTTGAGGTTTAAAATGTTCAATATGACAACTTCCTTTATCTATAGCAACACCACAATAACAACAAATATAACCTTGTTCTTTTAATAAAATTTCTAAAAGCTGACCTTTAACTACAGTTCTTCCAAAACTTTTCCAAGTAGGAATTTTAGCACCTTGCTTGATTTTCCATGTAGATAAACTAGTTGGTTCTGCACTTTTTTGAATATATTTCATTTACGTAAAAGTCCTTTTCTCCTAATTAAAATATCCGCTTTTACAAATTGTGCTTCATCTTCACCAATTATTCCAGCTAACTCTCTTCTCAATTCTTTAGCAGCTTCTAAGTTTCCTTCATCAATTAATCTAAACAACTCTAGCAAAGGATCTTTAATTTCCTGTGGACGTTCAGGAACATCCATTAAATCTTCTAATATTTGATTACTATCTCTACCATAGGAACTTTCAGGACGTTTAGCAATTATACCTGTATCTGTTTTTTCTAGAATATAAATTCCTTGAGGTTTAATTTGACTAATCACTTGAGGAGAATGAGTAGTAACTATAAATTGACACTTGGAAAATGTTCTAGTTAAAGCTGGGATAATTTCTCTTTGCCATTTTGGATGTAAATGTAATTCAATTTCATCAATTAAAACTACTCCGAAACCATCAAGAGGATTTTCTAACCCTGGGTTAGCAATAGCTAATCTTCTCGCTAAATCTCCTACCATTGCTAATAAGCACTTTTCCCCATCTGATAATTGATTAACTATTAATTCTTCTCCATCTTTTTGTAATGTCATTCTCAAAGGAGAACGACGTACACGCAATTTAGTAAAATTCGGCATTAATGAAGATATGGCTTGTCTAACTGCTTCTAATTGTTTATCTCGATAATCAGAATTATTTTCTAGACGTAATTCACTTTCTATATCTTCTCTATTTCTAAACCACTGAAATAAATGAGAAAAGCTAATCCTACCACCTGCTAGAGCTTTATCATAAGAATCTATTTGTTTAAATTCAGACTGAATAGGAACTTCTAAATCAATATCAATCACTGCTCGATTAGTAGGATAATAAACTATTAGAGGTATATTATATTGTGGCTCATTATACCAATGTCTCCAAATCCCATCACAAGCATTTTGTCTCTTTTCGTGTCCTGATACTTTGGTAACTCCATCGCGTTCTCGGTAAATTGTCCAACTATCTTCTCCACGATATGATATTTTAATATCCAATTTTGTAATAATATTTTTATTAGCAATATCAAATTCATTAAATGTTTTAACGTTCTCAGAATCAACAGTACCTCCTATCCAGTGAATAAAATAAGAAAGTAATAAACAAATAGCATCAAGAATACTTGATTTACCTACACCATTAATACCAATAAATACTGTTGGTTCTTTTTCATCAAAATC